>NZ_JNZR01000006.1:0-216065 GCF_000717585.1 Micromonospora globosa | reverse complement strand
CGCCCGCCCCGTCCCCGCCCGTTCGCCGGGGTGGGGGGCGGGGTGCGGCACCAGGTCGGGGGAGTGGGGGTGTCCGGGGTGCGTGGATGCAGCCACTTCCCCGTGCGGGCTTCGGCCCCGCCTCGGGGAGACACGGACTCCTTGATCACGCCGGGCGGGGGTCAGCGGGAGGCGAGGGCCAGGTCGGGGTCCACGGGCGGGGCGTCGACCGGGGTGCGGCGGTGGCGCAGCTCGATCGGGAGCACCGCCAGCGCCACCAGCGCGCCGATCGCACCCGTGACCACGAAGCCCCACGCGGGCGCGGAGGCGTCGATCACCGCGCCGGCCAGCGGCGCGCCGAGCGCGATGCCGACCGTCACGGCGGAGCCGTGCAGGCCCATGGCCAGCCCTCGGACGGAGGGTGGGGCTAGCCGGCTGACCGCGTCGGAGGTGGACGCGATGGTGGGGGCGCAGAGCGCACCGGCCGGGATCAGCGCCAGGCAGAGCAGCCACCAGTGCGACCCGCCCAGCCCGACCGGGATGGTGGTGAGGCTCAGCGCGGCCATCAGCGCCAGCGGGGAGAAGGAGCGGCGTACCGCGCCGTAGGCGAAGCCACCTGCCAGCGAGGCGACCGCCCAGGCGGCCAGCACGGCGCCGGTCCAGCCGACCTCGCCACCGGACCGGAGCACGGCTACCACCGCGACGTCGGTGCCGCCGAGCACCAGCGTGGCGGCGAGGCTGACCGCCAGGACGGCGAGCAGGCGCGGGGTGAGCCACTCGCGGCGGTGCACCGGGCGCGGGGGCCCGGCCGGCTCGTCGGCGGCCCGGATCGGCGGGTCGAGCAGCCAGAAGCAGATGCCGGAGGCGACGATCCCGGCGCCGACCGCCCAGAGCGTCAGGCGCGGCGTGACGGCGGTGGCCAGTGCCACGGCGAGGGCCGGGCCGACCATGAACGACAACTCCACGGCCATCGAGTCCAGCGCGTACGCGGGGCGGCGCTTCTCCACCGGCACCAGCGCGGCGATCGACTGGCGGACCATCGAGAAGATCGGCAGTGCGAGCAGCCCGGCGAAGAACGCGGCCGGTAGGAGCACCGGGTACGGCAGCGTGGGCGCGGCGGACCAGAACAGCGCCTCGGCGACGGTGGTGAGCACCAGCACCGGGCGGAGCCCTCGGCGGTCGATGAGCCGCCCGAGCAGCGGGGAGCCGAGCGCCGCGCCGACCGTCGACGCGGCGCCGACCAGGCCGGCGGCGCCGTAGCCGCGGCCCAGGTCGAGCACCACGTAGAAGGTGAGCGTCACCCCGGTGGCGGTCAGCGGCACACGGGCCAGCACCGACACCAGCAGCAACGATCGGAGACCGGGTAGGGCGAGCGCCTCCCGGTAAGGCTTCAGGTTCACGACGGTCCGTACCTCCGGCGCCATCCTGGGGCCGGGGTACGACACCCGCAAGCGATTACCCGGTCAAGCGGCAGTGATCACAGGCTCGCCCACCATTGTCACCCCGGCGCCGTCGAGCGCCCGCAGCGCCACGTCGAGCGTGTCCGGCGCGACAGCGGCGGTCAGGTCCAGCAGCACAGTGGTCCGGAAGCCCTCCCGGGCGGCGTCCAGGGCGGTCGCGCGCACGCAGTGGTCGGTGGCGATGCCGACCACGTCGACCCGGTCCACGCCGTGGCGGCGCAGCCAGTCGGCCAGGCACTCGCCGTCGGGGCCGTGCCCCTCGAAACCGGAGTACGCGGCCGCGTGCTCGCCCTTGTGGAAGATCACCTCCACCCGGTCGGTCACCAGCTCGGGGTGGAACTCGGAACCGGAGGTGCCGACCACGCAGTGCCGGGGCCAGGAGTCGACGTAGTCCGGCGGGTCGCCGAAGTGCGCGCCCGGGTCGACGTGGTAGTCCTTGGTCGCGACCACGTGGTCCCACCGGTCCGGCTCGGCGGCCAGCAGCCGGGAGATGCCGGCGGCCACGCCGGCTCCGCCACCGACCGCGAGGGAGCCGCCCTCGCAGAAGTCGTTCTGCACGTCCACGATGATCAGGGCGTTCGCCATCTGACGGGTTCCTCCTCAGCTCGCGGGTACGACGGTCACCGGTACGGCGGGATCCCCGGCGGAGAGCTTGAGCCCCTCCCACGGGATCGAGATCAGGCACTGGCGCAGGTGGTCCCGGGACTCCTCCAGCGTGGGCAGGGTCTCCGGTTCGCCCGACACCACGTACGAGTGCTGGAGCAGCCGGTCGTTGGGCTGCCGGTCCGGTACGCCCTGCGGCACGATGACCTCCTCGGTGGCGGTGCCGGTCGGCTTGTGCCGGCGGACCGCGACCTTCCGGCCGCCGATGGTGGCCTTGTGCTCGGAGCGTTTGACCACCGGCCGCCCCTCCACCTCGACCAGCTTGTAGACCAGGCCGGCGGTGGGCGCACCGGAGCCGGTCACCACTGCGGTGCCGGCGCCGTACATGTCCACCGGTTCGGCGGCGAGCGCGGCGATGGCGTACTCGTCGAGGTCGCCGGAGACGATGATCTTCGTCTCGGTGGCACCGAGCGAGTCGAGCAGCTCGCGGGACTGCTGGGCGATCACCGCGAGGTCGCCGGAGTCGATCCGGACCGCGCGCAGCTCGGGCCCGGCCACCGCGATCGCGTTGCGGATGCCCTGGGCGATGTCGTACGTGTCGACGAGCAGCGTGGTGTCCTTGCCCAGCGTGGCGACCTGGGAGGCGAACGCGGCCCGCTCGTCGTCGTGCAGCAGCGTGAAGGCGTGCGCGGCGGTGCCCGCGGTGGGGATGCCGTAGCGCTGCCCGGCGGCCAGGTTGGAGGTGAACCGGAACCCGGCCAGGTACGCGGCCCGCGCCGCCGCGACGGCGGCCTCCTCGTGCGCCCGCCGGGAGCCCATCTCGATCAGCGCCCGGCCCCGGGCCGCGGTGACCATCCGGGCCGCGGCGGCGGCGATGGCGCAGTCGTGGTTGAGCACTGACAGCACCAGCGTCTCCAGCACCACGCACTCGGCGAACGTCCCGGACACGGTGAGGATCGGAGAGCCGGGGAAGAACAGCTCGCCCTCGGCGTAGCCGTCGATGTCGCCGGTGAACCGGTAGTCGGCCAGCCACTGCGCGGCCCGGTCGTCCACCACTCCGGTACGGCGCAGGAAGTCGATCTCCGCCGGGTCGAACCGGAAGTCGCGGATCATCTCGATCAGCCGGCCGGTCCCGGCGACCACGCCGTACCGGCGCCCGGCCGGCAGCCGCCGGCTGAACACCTCGAAGACGCAGCGTCGGTCGGCCGTGCCGTCACGCAGGGCCGCGCTGACCATGGTCAGCTCGTAGTGGTCGGTCAGCAGCGCGGGGCGAAGGGTACTCACCGCCCCAGCCTAGAGTTCAGCCCGGGTCCGCGCCGTCGTGCCCCGGCATCGACCGTAGTGCGGCCCGCAACTCGCCGCGCCCGGCGACGCCGAGCTTGCTGTAGACGCGCTGGAGGTGGTTCTCCACGGTGCGGGTGGACAGGAACAGCCGCTCGGCGATGGCGCGGCTGGTCACGCCGTCGGCCGCGAGGCGGGCGATCTCCCATTCCCGCTCGCTGAGCGTCGGGCGCAGCAGCCGCAGCGCCGGGGTGGAGATCTCGTCGCAGCGGCGCAGCAGGTCGGCGAGGCGTTCCCGGATCGGCCCGGTGGCGCCGGCCCGGACGTGTCGCGTCCGGTGCAGGGCCAGGGCGGTCGCCTCGGCCGCGTACACGATCAGCTCCCGGTCGGCGAAGCCGTCGGCGACGGCCAGCAGCGCGTCCGGTGAGCCGTCGACGGCGGCCCGGCCGAACCGGGCGACCAGCGGCGGCAGCACGCCGTCGACCTGCTCGGAGAGTTCGGCCAGGCGTTGCGCCACGGTGCGCCGGCCACCGTCGGTGCAGGTCGGGCCGACCGGCGCGGCGGCCTGGTCCAGCCGGACCAGGTCGAGCAGGACGAGCAGCTCGTGCCCGGCCAGGCCGTCCTCGCGCAGCCGGTCGGCGAGCGCACACAGGTGCTTGGTGGCCGCCGGCAGGTCACCGGTGGCGGCCTGGACCGCGCCCCGGGCCTGCTCCAGCCACGGGTAGAGCACGGCCATGCCGGGCGCGTGCGTCCGGTCCGCCTCGGCCATCGCGTCGGCCGCGTGCGTCACGTCCCCGCGCAGCGCGGCGGCCTGGGCGCGCTCGGCGTGCGCGAGGCCCGCGTACACCCGGCTGGTGGCGAGCACCGCGCACGCCTCCAGGCTGGTCCGCAGCGCCTCGTCGCCGCGCCCGCGCAGCCGCGCCGCGTACGCCTGGAGGATGGCCAGGTAGCCGGTGCCGAGCCGGAAGTCGCCGGCTCCGGCCAGGTCGGCGAACTCGTCGGCGACGATCGCGTCGATGCCGGGCAGGTCGCCGGAGAGCGTCAGCCGGGTGCCCCGGGCCAGTTCCATGGCGAGCTGGAGGTAGGGCATGTCGCCCCGCCAGCACGCCGGCTCGGCCTGCACGCGGGCGATCGCTGTGGCGCTGAGCTGGTATTGCCCCTGCGCCGCCTGGAGGTGGGCGAGCGTGCAGCGGGCCAGCTCCCGGGCGGCCATCGGGGCGGCGGGCCGGTCCAGCACCTCCTGGGCCAGCCGTACCGCGACGTCGACGTCGAGCCGGTGCAGCCGCATGGTGGCCTCGAACGCGCGTACGCGGGCCCGGTCGGCGGGGTCGCTCAGCTCCTCGCCGCGCGCGGCGATCTCCTCCACGGTGGACTCACGGTTGAGCCCCCAGTAGCTGACCATGCCCCGGACGGTCAGCCACCGGCTGCGCCGCCGGTCGTCGTGGATCTCACCGGCGACCTGGTCGAGCACGCCGATCGCCTCGTCCGGCCGGTCGCCGAACATGAGGATGGTGGCGAGCAGCTCCGCCGCGTCAGTGCCGCCGCCGGCTTCCAGCGCGGCCCGGGCCAGCCGGGTGGCCAGCGGCACGTCGTACCGGCCGAACGCCTGCACCGCCGCTTCGAGCAGCAGTGCCACGTCCTGCGCCGTACCCGAGTCGAGTCGCCACACCGCAACGCGCAGCAGGTCCTCCCGGCGGCGCTTGCCGACCTGTTCCAGCAGTCCGGCGAGGGTGGCCTGGAGCCGGCGGGTGCGGCTGACCGGGCAGTGCCGGCGCATCACCTCGCCGTAGAGCGGGTGCGCCAGGCGGACGTTGAGCCGCCGGTCGTCGTGGACCAGCGCGATGAGCCCGCGTTCCTCGGCCGTCTCCACGTCCGCCGGGTCGGCCGCGCGTTCCAGCAGTTGCAGGCCCAGCGGCTCGCCGAAGGCGACCAGTTCGACGACCGCCCGGACGCCGGGGGTGAGCTGGCCGATCCGGGTGTCGATCAGTTCGGTGAGGCTGGGTGCCAGCTCCAGCCGCCCGGTCCAGGTCCAGATGCCGTACCTGCGGTTCAGCTCGTCGTCGGCGGCCAGCACCAGCTCCCGCAGCAGCAGCGGGTTGCCGGCGGAGAGCTGGAACAGCCGGTCGGAGGAGCCGGCGTCGACCGGGCCGCCCAGGATGGCGGCGAGCAGCCCGGTGGTCTCGCTGCGGCACAGCGGGCGCAGTTCGACCAGGTCGGCCAGGTCGTCGGTCCAGAGTGCGCGGATCGGCAGCGGGACCTGCTCGCCGTTGCGCAGCGTCCCGATGACGTACGCGTTCTCCGAGCGGGCGACCAGGTGCACGAGCGCCGCCGAGGGCGGGTCGAGCAGATGCGCGTCGTCGATGGCGAGCACGATGGGCCGCCCGGCGGCCTGTTCCTGGAGCACGTCCACGGCCCAGCGCAGGATCCCGGCGGGGGACAGGCCCTGCGGCTGTGAGGCGGGCAGCACCTGGACCAGCCCGCCGAACGGCAACGCGGCTGTGGTGGCGCTGGCCGCGATGGACCAGATCGCGTACCGCTCGGGGGAGAGCGCGGCCACCCCCTCGCGCAGCAGCCGGCTCTTGCCGACCCCGGCGTCGCCGCTGAAGAGCAACCCGCGCCCCTCCGGGCCACCGACCGCCGACAACAGACGGTTGAGTTCATCAGTACGGCCGACGAACTCCCACCTACTCATCGATGCAGCATATCGACCGTGTTCCGTCCGCGTACGCACCGTCACGCAGTGAAGTTGAGTAATCTGTTCATTACCCGTGAGTACCGGATGTGTTGGTTGTCGGATGGCCGACACCCGTACTCTTCCGGCAGTCCCTGCAACCAGGGAGAATCCGCGACCGGTACCCCGGTCGCCCGACCGGGAGGCCCGCCTGATGACGCCAGGTCCGCTCCCTTCGGTCGACGTGCCCGACCCACGCCGGCAGGCCGAGCCCCCCGGATGTGCCCCGCTGCCGACCCGGCTCGGGGTGACCGCGCCCGGCCCGGACGAGCCGATGGCGGTGGTCGTCGCCGGTCCGGCCGGCGCGAACCGGCGCGAGCTGATCGCCGGCCTGCTCGGGGTCGAGGCCGCGACGCTCGCCGTACCGCCGGGAAGCAACCTGCTGGTCCAGCACGCCGCCACCGCCACCCGCGCCGCGTACGTCCCGGGCTACCGCCAGCCGCACGCCTACGGCGCCGACCCGCTCGCCGCCGGCCCGGCACTGGCCCGGCCGCCGCGCCGGGTCGAACTGAGCCTGCCCGATCCGCTGCTGCGGCACTTCGCGGTGGTCGACACGCCTGATACC
The DNA here is from genome assembly GCF_000717585.1 of Micromonospora globosa. Classification (NCBI taxonomy): domain Bacteria; kingdom Bacillati; phylum Actinomycetota; class Actinomycetes; order Micromonosporales; family Micromonosporaceae; genus Micromonospora; species Micromonospora globosa. The sequence continues at coordinate 209,446 of NZ_JNZR01000006.1, read as the reverse complement.
GGCACGCTCGGCGTCGCAGGCGGCCGGGTGCTGCGCGACGCCGTCGGCCGGGCCGGCGCGCTGCTCTTCGTGATCTCCGCTGACCAGGCGTTCAGCGCGGCCGAGCTGCACCTGCTCGCCGAGGTGGCGCGTACCCCGGTCGAGGTGTTCTTCGCCGTCACGCCCGGCGTGACCGGCCCGGCGACGCCGGGCGACGGCGCACAGGCCCAGGACCGGGCGGCACCCGGCCGGACCGGGCCCACCCGGCGGCTCGACCCGGTGTCGGTCTCGATCGAGGCGCACCGCGCGGCGCTGCTGGCCGCGGTGCCGGCGCTCACCCCGGCCCGGTGGTTCCCGGCCCGCCGCGCCGAGCTGCCGCAGCTGCGCCGGGCGCTGGTCGGCTGGGCGGCCGACGAGGTGCTGCGTCGCGGCAGCGCCCGCCCGCCGGTGCCGGCCGGCGCGCACGGCCGGGTGCCGGTGCTCGCCGGTGTCGAGCCGGGTGAGCTGGCCGACCGGATCGACCGCCAGGCCCGCGCCTGCGCCCGCCGGATCCGCCAGCACCTCGCCCTGGAACTGGCCAACATCCACCTGCGGGTGGTGCAGGAGATCGTCTTCGGGGTCGGCTGCGCCGGCCTGCCGCAGATGCTCGACCGGGAGCTGGAGGCGCTGTCGCTGCTCGCCACCGCCCAGTGCGACGAGGCCGTGCGCGGCCTGGTCGACGAGGCCGCCGCCCGGGTGTTCGGCGCGCCGCTGGCCGAGGGCGTACGCCGGCGGATCACCCACGCGGTGCGCTGGGGCCTGGCCGACCACCCGGACGGCCCCGAGCTGGACCGGGTGCTCCTGGTGACCAGCACGGCCGGGGTCGCCGGGCTGACCGGTGCGGGCGCCTTGGACGCGCTGGCCGGGCTGCCCGGCGCGCAGCGTGACGAGGTGCTCCCGCCAGTCGGTGTCGCCCTCAACGGCGGCTGCTGGCAGCACTGGCGGGCGCCCGGCAACAACGACCCGAACGCCGCCCGTTCCTGGGCCCAGCGCGCGCTGCGCGAGGTCGAACTCGAACTGTCCCGCGAGGTGTCCCGCCGCTTCGAGGTGATCCGTCTCTCGCTGGGCGCGGTGCTCGCCGATGCGGTCGACCACGGCATCCTGCTTGCCTGACCACGCCGCCGGCACACGGCGACCCGGGCTCGCGTACGCGGCCCGGGCGGGTGACGACGACCCGCGCGCCGTTCCGGTTCATCGGTTCCCCGGATCCGGTGGCACGATGGGGGGCATGGCGGCTCCACAGGTTGCGCCGGTCGAGACGCCGGACACCGAAGAGGTGCCGGTCTCCGACCGGCCATGGGTGACCATCGTCTGGGACGATCCGGTCAACCTGATGACGTATGTGACCTGGGTGTTCCAGAAGCTCTTCGGGTACAGCCGGGAGAAGGCGGAGCGGCTCATGCTGGACGTGCACCACAAGGGCAAGGCCGTGGTCTCCAGCGGCGCGCGGGAGCGGATGGAGCACGACGCGGCGCAACTGCACGCGTACGGGCTCTGGGCGACGGTGGACCGGTCATGAGCATGTTCCGCCGCCGGGGCGACCACTACGTGGCCACGTTCGCGGTCGACGAGGTCCGGGTGCTGCGCAAGGTCGCCAACGAGGTGGTCGGCCTGCTGACCGACGGCTTCGACCACGGTGACCCGGTGGTCGGGCGGCTCTTCCCCGACGTCTACCCGGACGACGACGCCGGCACCGCCGAGTTCCGCCGCTACACCGAGGGCGACCTGAAGACCGGCAAGATCGACCAGGCGGGCGCCGTCCTCGCCGCGCTGCCCGACGGTGACGCCGGTGGCGAGGTACGGCTGGACGCGGAGGCGGCCGAGGCGTGGCTGCGGGCGCTGAACGACGCCCGGCTGGCGATGGGCGTACGCCTGGAGATCAAGGACGGCACCGACCTGGGCGAGGAACTCGACGACGCGGTGGCCGCGGACCCGGGTTCGTCCCGGGTGTTCCAACTGTCGGTCTACGCCTATCTCGGATATCTCCAGGAGTCCCTGCTCAACGCGCTGATCGACTGAGTGGTGACGGTCGCCACCTCGCCGCCCGGGCCGGCCAGGCGCTAGGCTTGGCGGCGTGCTGAGCATCGACCGGTCGATCATCGACGCGATCGTCGCCCACGCGCGTCGGGACCACCCGGACGAGGCGTGCGGCGTGGTCGCCGGTCCCGTCGGCAGCGACACCCCGGCCCGGCACATCCCGATGGACAACGCCGCCCGCTCCATGACGTTCTACGAGTTCGACTCGATGGAGCAGTTGCGGGTGTGGCGCGAGATGGACGACCGCGACGAGGAACCGGTCGTCATCTACCACTCGCACACCGCGACGGAGGCCTACCCGTCGCGTACGGACGTCTCCTTCGCCGGCGAGCCGGGCGCGCACTACCTGCTCGTCTCGACCCGCGAGCCCGACACCGAGGAGATCCGCTCCTTCCGGATCGTCGACGGCGTGGTCACCGAGGAACCGGTGGAGATCGTGGATGCCGCCGTGGACCCGAACGCCGTCCAGTCCTACATGTTCGGGCAGAGCCCGGCGACGGTCGACTACGAGTGTTCCGACCGCTGACCTTCAGCGCCGGCACCTTCCTTTTCCCGTCACCTGGCACGATCCCGAACGAGGAGCACGAGACACCATGGCCATCGAGGTTCGCATCCCCACCATCCTGCGCAGCTACACCGGCGGCGCGAAGGTCGTCGAGGGCAGCGGCGACACGCTCGCCGACCTGATCGCCGACCTGGACTCCCGGCACGGCGGCCTGAAGGCCCGCCTGGTCACCGAGGCGGGCGTGCTGCACCGGTTCGTCAACGTCTACGTCAACGACGAGGACGTCCGCTTCCTCGGCGCGCTCGACGCCAAGCTCAACGACGGCGACAGCGTGACCATCCTGCCGGCCGTCGCCGGCGGCGCGTTCGGCTTCGCGGCCGCCGCGGCGATCGCCTCGCACGCGGTCTCCACGCGCGCCGCCCGCTGAGGGGTCCGCGATGGCGCGGTACGACAGCCTGCTCGACGCCTGCGGCGGCACCCCGCTGGTCGGGTTGCCCCGGCTCTCGCCGACGGTCCCGGCCGGGGCGCCGCCGGTGCGGCTCTGGGCCAAGCTGGAGGACCGGAACCCGACCGGCAGCATCAAGGACCGCGCGGCCCTGTTCATGGTGCGCGCGGCCGAGGAGTCCGGCCGGCTGCGTCCGGGTGACACGATCCTGGAGCCGACGAGCGGCAACACCGGCATCTCGCTGGCCATGGTGGCGAAGCTGCGCGGCTACCGGCTGGTCTGCGTGATGCCGGAGAACGTCTCCACCGAGCGGGTGCAACTGCTCCGCATGTACGGCGCGGAGATCATCTTCTCGCCGGCCGCCGGCGGCTCGAACCAGGCGGTCGCGACCGCGAAGCAGATCTCCGCCGAGCACCCGGACTGGGTGATGCTCTACCAGTACGGCAACGAGGCGAACGCCCGGGCGCACTACGAGACGACGGGGCCGGAGCTGCTCCAGGATCTGCCGGGCATCACCCACTTCGTGGCCGGGCTGGGCACCACGGGAACGCTCATGGGCACCGGGCGCTACCTGCGGGAGAAGGTCGAGGGCATCCAGATCGTGGCGGCCGAGCCGCGCTACGGCGAGCTGGTCTACGGTCTGCGCAACATCGACGAGGGCTACGTGCCCGAGCTGTACGACGCCGGGGTGCTGTCCCGCCGCTTCTCCGTGGGCACCCGGGACGCGGTGCTGCGTACCCGGCAGCTCGTCGAGGTGGAGGGCATCTTCGCCGGGTTCTCCACCGGGGCCATCCTGCACGCCGCGCTCGCGGTGGCGCACGAGGCGGTCCGCGACGGCCGCCGCGCGGACGTGGCGTTCGTGGTCTGCGACGGCGGCTGGAAATACCTGTCGACCGGCGCGTACGGCGGCACCCTCGCCGACGCGGAGGAGGCCCTGGAGGGTCAGCTCTGGGCCTGACGGACCGATGGCCGGTCCGGTCGGTGGCGTGCCCGCCGGCCGGACCGCCGGTCTCGTCCGGAGCGGACGTGTATGGGTGTCACGTTGATGACAACTTCCGGCAGATGATTCTTGGTCGACCGGGGCGACGCGTAGGCTGCGCAGCGTGGCGAGCGCGTCGGTAGAGATCATCGGCGGAGCCGCCGCCGGCGCATCGACTACTCATGGTGAGATCGAGGCCACCGGATGAGACTGACCGTCCTCGGCTGCGCAGGCAGCTTCCCGGGGCCCGAATCGCCCTGTTCGGCCTATCTCATGGAAGCCGAGGGCTTCCGGCTTCTGATCGACTTCGGCGTGGGATCGCTCTCCACGCTCCAGCGCTACGTCGGGCTGCACGCCCCGGACGCCATCCTCCTCACCCACCTGCACTGCGACCACATGTTCGACGCCGTGTCCTACGTGGTGGTACGCCGGTACGCTCCGGACGGCCCGTACCCGCCCCTGCCGATGTACGCCCCCTCCGGCGCGCCCGACCGGCTGGCCACCGCGTACGGGCAGGAGGAGGGCTCGGTGGAGGACGTCTACCAGTTCTACGGCCTCCAGCCGGGCACGTTTCCGATCGGCCCGTTCACCGTCACGGTCGACCGGATGAACCACCCGGTGGAGACGTACGGGGTGCGGCTGGAGCACGGCGGCCGGGTGTTCTGCTACTCCGCCGACACGGCGCCCTGCGAGGCGCTGCTGCGCCTGGCCCAGGACGCCGACGTGTTCCTCTGCGAGGCGAGCTACATGGACGGCGTGGAGAACCCGCCGGATCTGCACCTGACCGGCAGGGAAGCCGGCGAGGCGGCCACCAAGGCGGGGGTGGGACGGCTCCTGCTCACCCATCTCGTACCCGCCTGGGGCAGCGAGTCGCAGACGGTGGAGGCGGCGGCCGGGGCGTACGCCGGGCCGCTGGACGTGGTCCGGCCCGGCGCCTGCTACGAGGTCTGAGCCCGGCGGCGGCCCTGTCGTGTCGGCGGGCACCCGCGGGCGGTGCGATCACCGCACCGCATAGGGTGCAGGCATGGCGCGACCTGACGGGCGGCAACCCGACCAACTCCGACCGGTGACCCTGACCCGGGGCTGGAGCACCCACCCGGAGGGCTCGGTGCTCGTCGAGTTCGGCGCCACCCGGGTCCTCTGCACGGCGAGCGTCACCGAAGGCGTGCCCCGCTGGCGCAAGGGCTCCGGGCTGGGCTGGGTGACCGCCGAGTACGCGATGCTGCCCCGTGCCACGAACACCCGCTCGGACCGGGAGAGCGTCCGCGGCAAGGTCGGCGGCCGGACCCACGAGATCTCCCGGCTGATCGGCCGCAGCCTGCGCGCCTGCGTCGATCTCAAGGCGCTCGGCGAGAACTCGATCGTGCTGGACTGCGACGTGCTCCAGGCCGACGGCGGCACCCGTACCGCCGCGATCACCGGTGCCTACGTCGCGCTGCACGACGCGGTGACCTGGCTGGCCGAGCGCAAGGCGCTGGCCGGCAAGGTGGAGAAGGTGATGCACCGCTCGGTGGCCGCGGTGAGCGTCGGCGTGATCGGCGGCGAGCCGATGCTCGACCTCTGCTACGCCGAGGACGTCACCGCCGAGGTCGACATGAACGTGGTCTGCACCGGCACCGGCGACTTCGTCGAGGTGCAGGGCACCGGTGAGGCGGGCGTCTTCGCCCGCGACCAGCTCGACGCGCTGCTCGACCTGGGCGTGGCGGGCTGCCTGGAACTGGCCGACGCGCAGCGGAAGGCGCTCTCGTCATGAACAAGGTCCTGCTCGCCACCCGGAACCGGAAGAAGCTGGTCGAACTCCAGCGGATCCTGGACGGCGCGCTCGGCGCGCACCGGATCGCCCTGCTCGGCCTCGACGACGTCGAGGAGTACCCGGAGCTGCCCGAGACCGGCCTCACGTTCGGCGAGAACGCGCTGATCAAGGCGCGGGAGGGCTGCCGGCGTACCGGCCTGCCGACCATCGCCGACGACTCCGGGCTGGCGGTGGACGCCCTCAACGGCATGCCGGGTGTGTTCAGCGCCCGCTGGTCCGGGGGGCACGGCGACGACCGGGCCAACCTCCAGCTCGTGCTGGACCAGGTCGCCGACGTGCCGGACGAGCACCGGGGCGCCGCGTTCGTCTGCACCGTCGCGCTGGTGCTGCCCGGCGGCAAGGAGCACCTGGTCGACGGCCGCCAGTCCGGCCGTCTGCTGCGCGCGCCGCGCGGCGACGGCGGCTTCGGCTACGACCCGATCTTCCTGGGCGACGGGCAGGAGCGCACCAACGCGGAGCTGACGCCCGAGGAGAAGGACGCGGTCAGCCACCGCGGCAAGGCGCTGCGGGAACTGGCCAAGCTGGTCGCGAAGGTGCTCCCACCCGCCGCCTGACCCGCCCCCACCGGGCACCCGGCCCAGCGCCGACCGGGCACCCGAAGAACGCCGGACCGGCCCGCTCAGGCGAGCGGGCCGATCTCCCGTTCGATCGCCGCGCGCAGCTCCGGGCCGCGTACCACCTCGCGCGCGGCCTCCATCAGCGGCGCGAGGAACACGTCCGGTCCCGGCTCGCCGATGGTGCGGCCGAGCGTGTCGAGCGCCGCCCGTCCGGCCGGTGACGGCGTCAGCGGCGCGCGGAGCTGGAGTCCGCGTACGGCCGCCAGCAGCTCCACCGCGAGCAGGCTGGTCAGGTTGTCCAGCACGGTGCGCAGCTTCTTGGTGGCCGCCCAGCCCATCGAGACGTGGTCCTCCTGCATGCCACTGGTGGGCAGCGAGTCGACCGAGGCGGGCGCGGCCAGCCGGCGGTTCTCCGCCACGATCCCGGCGGCGGTGTACTGGGCGATCATCAGGCCCGAGTTCACCCCGGCGTCCGGCGACAGGAACGCGGGCAGTTCCCGGGAACGGGTGACGTCCAGCAGCCGGTCCACCCGGCGCTCGGCGATGGCGCCCACCTCGGCGGCGGCGATGGCGAGGTAGTCGGCGGCGAAGCCGAGCGGCGCGCCGTGGAAGTTCCCGGTCGACTCGACCCGCCCGTCCGGCAGCACCACCGGGTTGTCCACCACCGACAGCAGCTCCCGGCCGGCCACCACCTCGACGAAGTCGAGCGTGTCCCGGGCCGCGCCGGCGACCTGCGGGGCGCAGCGCATCGAGTACGCGTCCTGCACCGCGTGCGCCAGGTCGTCGCGGTGCGAGTCCATCACCGCCGAGCCCTGCAACAGCCGGTGGATGTTCGCCGCCGACGCGGCCTGACCGGGATGCGGGCGGATCGCGTGCAGCTCGGGCAGGAACGGCCGCTCCGAGCCGAGCATCGCCTCGATGGCCAGCGCCGCCGTCACGTCCGCCATGGCGAACAGGTACCGGGCGTCGGACACGGCGAGCAGCAGCATGCCGAGCATGCCGTCGGTGCCGTTGATCAGCGCCAGCCCTTCCTTGGCGGCGAGTGACACCGGCTTCAGCCCGACCCGGCGCAGCGCGTCGGCGGCCGGGAGGCGGTCACCGGCCGGGCCGAGCACCCAGCCCTCGCCGAGCAGCACCAGCGCGCAGTGCGCCAGCGGCGCCAGGTCGCCGGACGCGCCGAGCGAGCCGTGCTCGGGCACCCACGGGGTGACCTCGTGGTTGAGCAGGTCCACGAGCGCCTCGGCGACCAGCGGACGGACCCCGGAGCGGCCGAGCGCCAGCGAGCGGACCCGCAGCAGCATCATGGCGCGTACCACCTCGCGCGGCATCGGCGCGCCCACCCCGGCGGCGTGCGAGCGGATCAGCGCGTGCTGAAGCTCGGCCCGGCGCTCCGGGGCGACGAACGTGTTGGCGAGGGCACCGAAGCCGGTGGAGACGCCGTACACCGGGCGACCGGCCGCCTCGATGCGGTCCACGATGGACCGGGAGGTCGCCATCGCCTCGGTGGCGGCCGGGTCGAGCACGACCTTGGCGGTGCCGCGGGCCACCGCGAGCACGTCGGCGGCTGTGACGCCGGTGGACAGGATGGTCACTGTGGTCATCGCGGTACTCCGTTGTGCAGGACCTGGCGGATCAGTGGCACGCCCGGCCGGTAGGCCAGGTGCAGGTGGGACGGGGCGTCGAGGACGATCAGGTCGGCCCGCGCCCCGGGGGTCAGCCGCCCCACGTCGGTGCGGCGCAGCGCCGCCGCCCCGCCGGCGGTCGCGGCCCACACCGCCTCCGCCGGGGTCATCCGCATCTCGCGTACGGCGAGCGCGAGGCAGAACGGCATCGACGACGTGTACGACGAGCCGGGGTTGCAGTCGGTGGCGAGCGCGACTGTGACGCCCGCGTCGAGCAGCCGCCGGGCGTCCGGGTACGGCGACCGGGTGGAGAACTCGGCGCCGGGCAGCAGTGTGGCGACAGTCTCCGAGCCGGCCAGCGCGTCGATGTCGGCGTCGGTCAGGTGGGTGCAGTGGTCGACGCTGGCCGCGCCCATCTCCACGCCGAGCCGGACGCCCGGCCCGGGACCGAGCTGGTTGGCGTGCAGCCGTACGCCCAGACCGGCGGCCCGCCCGCAGGCGAGGATCGCGCGGGCGTGGTCGGCGTCGAACGCGCCCCGCTCGCAGAACACGTCGATCCAGCGGGCGTACGGCGCGGCGGCGGCGAGCATCGGCCCGCACACCAGGCCCACGTAGTCGTCCGGGCGGTCGGCGTACTCGGCCGGGACCACGTGCGCGCCGAGGAACGTGGTGTCGCCTGTGAACTCGGCGGCGATCCGCAGTGAGCGGGCCTCGTCGGCGACGTTCAGGCCGTACCCGCTCTTGATCTCGACGGTGGTGGTGCCCTGCCGCAGCATCTCCGCGTGCAGCCTGCCCACTGTGGCGCGCAGGTCGTCGTCGGAGGCCGCGCGGGTGGCGCCGACTGTGGTCCTGATGCCGCCGCCGGTGTAGGGCTCGCCTGCCATCCGGGCGGCGAACTCGGCGGCCCGGTCCCCGGCGAAGACCAGGTGGGCGTGGCTGTCCACGAAGCCGGGCAGCACCGCCGCGCCACCGGCGTCGATCCGCCGGTCGGCGGCCGGCGCGTGCCGGGCCGGACCGGTCCAGGCCACCTCGCCGTCGGAGATGAGCAGCGCGGCGTCGCGGCGGATGCCGAGCGGGTCGCCGTCGCGGCCGTCGTTGGTGACCAGCTCGCCGATGTGGTCGACGAGCAGGCTGCCGCGCGTCACGAGTCCTCCTTCGCGGTCACCGCCGCGATCGCGTCCCGCAGCTCGGTGGGTACGTCGACGGTCAGGTGCCGGCCGCCGTCCACCACGGGCCGGCCGTCCACCACGACGCTCGTCACGTCCGCGGCGGTGGCGGCGAAGAACGCGCCGACCGGCGGCACCCCGGCGGTGCGGGCGCTGTCGAGCCGTACCGTGACCAGGTCGGCCCGCTGCCCGACGGCGAGCCGGCCGGCGTCGCCCCAGCCCAGCGCGGCGTGCCCGCCGACGGTGGCGGCGGTGAGCAGCTCGGCCGGCGTGAAGTGCCCCCGCCTGCGGGTACGCAGTCGCTCGTCCATCTCCAGCGCGCGGGCCTCCTCGAACAGGTCCACCACGGCGTGACTGTCGCTGCCCAGACTCAGCGGGCTGCCCGCGTCGGCCATCCGGCGTACCGGGCCGACCCCGTCGGCCAGGTCGCGTTCGGTGGTGGGGCAGACGCAGACCCGGGTACGGCTGTCGCCGAGCAGCGCCACGTCGGCGGCGGTCGGGTGGGTGGCGTGCACGGCTGTGGTGTGCGGGCCGAGCACGCCGTGGTCGGCCAGCAGCCGCGTCGGGGTGCACCCGTGCACTGCCCGGCAGGCGTCGTTCTCGGCCGGCTGCTCGGACAGGTGCACATGCAGCGGCAGTCCGTTGCGGTCGGCCCAGCCGGCCACCGTGGCGAGCTGCCCGGCCGGGACCGCGCGCACCGAGTGGATGGCCGCGCCGAGCCGGACGTGCTCGTCGGACGGGCGGAACGCGTCCACCCGCTCCGCCCAGCGCAGCGCGTCGCCGTCGCCGAACCGGCGCTGCGGCCCGGCCAGCGGCGCACCGTCCACGCCCCCGGCCAGGTACGCGGTGTCCAGCAGCGTGAGCCGGATCCCGGCGTGCGCGGCGGCCTCCACGAGCGCGGCGGACATGGCGTTCGGGTCCTCGTACGGGGTGCCGCCGGGACCGTGGTGCAGGTAGTGGAACTCGCCCACGCAGGTGATCCCGGCCAGCGCCATCTCCGCGTACACGGCGCGGGCCAGCGCCAGGTAGGAATCGGGGTCGAGCCGGATCGCGACGGCGTACATCAGGCTGCGCCAGGACCAGAAGTCGCCGCGCCCGTCGTGGGTGCGCCCGCGCAGCGCCCGGTGGAACGCGTGCGAGTGGGCGTTCGCCAGGCCGGGCACCGTCAGGCCGGGCAGCCGGACCGCGTCGCCGAGCACCTCGACCCCGGCGGTCGGCGGACCGTCCACGGCCAGCGGGGTGACCGCGGTGAGCCGCCCGTCGGTCGCCTCGATCAGCACGTCCCGGGTGGGCTCGGCGCGATCGGGCAGCCAGGCGTACTCGGCCAGCCAGCGGGTCAGCGGCATGCCAGCTCCTCCAGCACCCGGGCCAGGGCGGCCACCCCGGCGGCGCAGTCGGCGTCGGTGGCCGCCTCGGCGGGGGAGTGCGACACCCCGGTCGGGTTGCGCACGAACAGCATCGCGGTGGGCAGGTGCGCCGCCAGCACGCCCGCGTCGTGCCCGGCGCCGGTGGGCAGCACCGGCGCGCCGAGCAGCGCGGCCAGCCGGTCGGCCAGCCCGCGGTCGAACGCGACGAGCGGGGTCGCCGACTCCTGCGTGCAGGTCAGCGCGGTGCCGTCGCGGCCGGCCCGGTCGGCGGCCTTGGTGCGTACCGCCTCGACCAGACCGTACAGCGTCTCCGCCTCGGCCGCCCGCGCGTCCAGCCAGCCGGTGACCCGGGACGGGATCGCGTTCGTGGCGTTCGGCTCGACCGACACCCGGCCCACCGTGGCGTGCGCGTCGCGCAGCCGGGCCTCCTTGTTCGCCGCCAGCACTGTGAACGCGTAGGTGAGCATCGGGTCGCGGCGGTCGGCCATCCGTGTCGTACCCGCGTGGTTGCCCTCGCCGGTGAAGTCGAACCGCCACCGGCCGTGCGGCCAGATCGCGGAGGCCACCGCGACCGGCGCGTCCTGGTCGACCAGCGCGCGGCCCTGCTCGACGTGCAGCTCCACGAAGGCCGCGAAGCGGCCGAGCAGCGCCGGGTCGGCGCCCGCCGGCCGCTCGCCGAGCGCCTCGGCGAAGGTCGTCCCGGCCTGGTCGCGCAGCCCGGCCGCGCGGTCGACGTCGATCTCGCCGGTGAGCAGCCGAGACCCCAGGCAGGGTACGCCGAACCGCGCGCCCTCCTCCTCCACGAACGCGGCCACCACCACCGGCCGGTCCGGGGTGACGCCCGCGGCCCGCAGCTCGTCCACGGCGAGGAACGCGCTGACGATGCCGAGCGGACCGTCGTACGCGCCGCCGTGCGGCACCGAGTCGAAGTGGCTGCCGGTGAGCACGGCGCCGCCGGTCTCGGGGTCGCCCCACCAGGCGAACAGGTTGCCGTTGCCGTCCTGTTGAACCGGCATCCCGCGGGCGTCGGCCTGGTTGTGGAACCACTCCCGCAGCCGCAGTTCCGGTTCGGTCAGTGCGTAGCGCAGGTAGCCGCTGCTGCCCTCGTCGCGCCCGATCGGCGCGATCTCGTCCCACAGCTTCCGGAACCCGTTAGGAAGGGACCCTTCCTCTACCGAATGCGTTAACAAGGGGCCCTTCCTTACGCTTCGGTCATCGGGACGCGGACGCCGGTGCGCCCGGCGACCTCGCGGGCGTCGTCGTAGCCGGCGTCGACGTGCCGGATCACGCCCATCGCCGGGTCGTTGGTGAGCACCCGCTCGATCTTCTGCCCGGCCAGGGCGCTGCCGTCGGCCACGCAGACCTGCCCGGCGTGGATGGACCGGCCGATACCGACGCCGCCGCCGTGGTGGATGGACACCCAGGACGCGCCGCTCGCGGTGTTGACGAGCGCGTTCAGCAGCGGCCAGTCGGCGATCGCGTCGGAGCCGTCGGCCATCGCCTCGGTCTCCCGGTAGGGGCTGGCCACGCTGCCGCAGTCGAGGTGGTCCCGGCCGATCACCACCGGCGCGCTCAGCTCGCCGGAGGCCACCATCTCGTTGAACCGCACCCCGGCGCGGTCACGTTCGCCGTAGCCGAGCCAGCAGATCCGCGCCGGCAGGCCCTGGAACGCGACCCGCTCGCCGGCCATCCGGATCCACCGGGCGAGGGACTCGTTCTCCGGGAACAGGTCGAGGATGGCCCGGTCGGTGGCGGCGATGTCCTTCGGGTCGCCGGAGAGCGCGGCCCAGCGGAACGGGCCCTTGCCCTCGCAGAACAGCGGCCGGATGTACGCGGGCACGAACCCGGGGAAGTCGAACGCCCGCTCGTATCCGCCGAGCTCGGCCTCGCCCCGGATCGAGTTGCCGTAGTCGAAGACCTCGGCGCCCGCGTCGAGGAAGCCGACCATCGCCTCCACGTGCTTCGCCATCGACGCCCGCGCCCGGTCGGTGAACTCGGCCGGCTCGGCCGCCGCGTAGTCCCGCGCGTCGCCGAGGTCCACGCCCTCCGGCACGTAGGACAGCGGGTCGTGCGCGCTGGTCTGGTCGGTCACGATGTCGATGGCGACGCCTCGGCGCAGCAGCTCGGGGAAGACGGTGGCGGCGTTGCCGACCACACCGACGCTCAGGGCCCGCCGGTCCCGCTTCGCGGCGAGCGCCCGCTCGACCGCGTCGTCAAGCGAGTCGGCGATCTCGTCGAGGTAGCGGTCGTGCGCCCGCCGCTCCAGCCGGGACCGGTCCACGTCCACGATCAGGCAGGCGCCGCCGTTCATGGTGACCGCGAGCGGCTGCGCGCCGCCCATGCCGCCGCACCCGGCGGTGAGCGTCAGCGTGCCGGCGAGCGTGCCGCCGAAGCGCTTCTCGGCCACCGCGGCGAACGTCTCGTACGTGCCCTGGAGGATGCCCTGGGTGCCGATGTAGATCCAGGACCCGGCCGTCATCTGCCCGTACATGGTCAGGCCCAGCGACTCCAGGCGGCGGAACTCCGGCCAGGTTGCCCAGTCGCCGACCAGGTTGGAATTGGCCAGCAGCACGCGCGGCGCCCACTCGTGGGTGCGCATCACCCCGACCGGGCGGCCCGACTGCACGAGCATCGTCTCGTCGTCGCGCAGCTCGGTCAGCGTCCGCACCAGCGCGTGGTACGACGGCCAGTCCCGGGCCGCCTTGCCGGTGCCCCCGTAGACCACCAGGTCCTCGGGGCGCTCGGCCACCTCCGGGTCGAGATTGTTCATCAGCATCCGCAGGGCGGCCTCCTGCGGCCACCCCTTCGCGGTGCGTGCGGTGCCGCGGGCGGCGCGGACGGGCTGGTGCATCTCGTACTCCTCTCAGCCGAGGAACAACTGGCGGCGGGCGGCGGACGACTCGAACGCCTCGAGCCGGTTCTGGGTCTCGGCCGGTGCGGCGTCGCAGATCGCCTGGAGCACCACCATGGCCAGCGTCATCGGGGCGGTGTGCAGATCGAAGACCAGGTCGGCGCCGACGGCGGCGGGCAGCACCACCTCGGCGTGCTCGGTGGCCGGGCTCACCGGCGAGTCGGTGATCGCCACGACCGTCAGCCCGGCGTCCCGGGCCTCGCGCAGCGCGTCCAGGGTCTCGCGGGGGTAGCGGGGCAGCACGAACGCCAGCATCGCCGTCGCGCCGGTCGCGACCGCCTGGTCCAGGCGGTCGACCAGCATGCTGCCGCCGTCGTCGAGCACCCGCACGTCCGGGTGCACCTTGGCGGCGAAGTACGCGAAGTACGCGGCGAGCGGCGCGGCGGCGCGCAGCCCGAGCACCGGCAGCGGACGGCTGGCCGCGAGCAGCTTCCCCACCTCGGCGACCCGGCCGGCGTCGGCGAGCTGTGCGGCGAGCCGGTTGAGATTGTCCCGCTCGGCGTGCACCGCCCGTTGCAGGGCGTTGCCGGCGGCCGGTCCGGCCGACCCGGTGACAGTGAGTTCCCGCAGGCGGCGGCGCAGCGCGGGGTAGCCGTCGTGCCCGAGCGCCATGGCGAACCGGGTCACCGACGGCTGGCTGACGCCTGCCAGCTCGGCCACCTCGGCGGCGGACAGGTACGCCGCCGCGCCCGCGTGCCGCACCAGGCAGTGGGCGATGCGGCGCTGGGTCGGTGTGAGCCGTACGCCGTGGAACAGGTCGAGCAGGCGGTCAGGGGAGGCCGCACCGCTTTCATTCACGAGCTGACTCTATGCATGAAAACTTTCAGAGCGCAAGAGTGGCCCGACCGCAGGGAGATCCGACGGGCGTGCTCTCTGTACTATCCGCACGGCGGGTGAGCAGAGGAGTGGGGCATGCAGCCGGAAGGTCCGTACAGGTTCACCGAGGTGCTGGGCGAGTGCCAGGTCGGCAGGGCCTGGGCCGCACTCGACGGGCAGGACCGCGCGCTGACCGTGGCGGTCCTGGACGGCGCCGCAGCCGGTGACCAGCGCTGGCGCGAGGCGTTCACCAACGCGGCGAACGTGCTGGCCCAGACGCCCGGCGGCCACCGGTACGTCAACTCCGACTTCGCCGCCGGCCAGCCCTGGGTGGCGTACCCGTCCGAAGAGGACGGCGCTGCCGAGCGGCTGTTCCGCAGCCTGGGCATGGACTACCAGCGCACCGCCACCGCCGAGATCCTCCCGCCGCCCCCGCCGGTGTCCGCGCCGCCGCAGCAGGTCTCGTCCCCGCCGCAGTTGCCATGGAGCCCGCAGCCGTGGGCGATGACGCCGCAGCAGCCGGTCTCCGGCGCGCCCGTCTCGTCCGGCGCGCCGGTGTCGCCCGGCATGCCGGTGTCGCCGGGCATGCCGGTGCCGGCGATCCCGGCCCAGGCCACCGCCCCGGATCCGCTCGTGCCGACCGGCGGTCCCCGGATCGCACCGGTCGCCCGCCCGCCCAAGAGCCGTACCGGCCTGTGGATCGGGGGTCTGGTCATGGCGGCGGTGCTCGCCGGCGGCGCCGGTCTGCTGGCCGGACGATCGCTCGCCGACGGTGGCGAACCGTCCACTCCGGCGGCCAGCGCCTCCCCGGCGCTCTACGAGGCCACCCAGCAGTCGCTGAACAAGGCGAAGTTCGACGCCACGCTCATGCCGATCGCCGAGCCGTGGCTCGACGGGGTGGGCGGTTGCGCGATCAACACCGAGAAGAGCGGCCCCGGGCTCGCCGCCGGCGAGAAGCAGCACGTCTTCTGCCGCTACCTGGGCGTGTCGGTGCACTTCGCCGAGTACGAGTCGGCCGAGAAGAAGGAGGCGGCGCGCGCCTTCCGCCAGCAGATGGGCATCATCGGCCGAGCGCTCGCGCCGGGCATGCGGGAGGCCGGACCGGCCACCGGCGGCGTCAGCGGGGCGCAGGGCAGCTACGTCGAGTACGCCGGCAACGGCCAGGACGGCCGCCCGGTCTGCGGCATCTGGTGGGGCCGCGACGACAACACGAGCGCGATCTACATGGAGACGCCGTGCGGCGCCGGGCTCGGCGGCAACTGGGACGCCCTGCGCGACCTCTGGCAGCGGCACAGCTAGGACGCCGCGCCGCTAGCGGACGCGGGCGCCGTTCGGCGGCGGCACCAGGCAGACGTCGCTGCCCTTGGTGACGCCCGCGGCCAGGTCGAAGCGGACCACGCGCGCCCCGCTGAACTGCCGCTCGGTGACCGCCACGCCGCTGCCGCCGAGCCGGACGATGACGTCCCGGTTCGCCCCGTCGGCCCAGTCGGTGGCCTGGAACAGCCAGACCCGGGATCGTCCGGGCAGCAACGCCGACACGGTCCGCCCCGGGCACCCGCCGGGGCCGGCCGCGACCACATAGGCGTCCGCCGCCGGGCCGTACCACGCCTGGGCGTTCCACGAGACCGTGGTGGCCAGCACCAGGTCACCCGGGCGGCGTTTGTCGTCCAGGTAGCCCAGCGCGCCCCGGTAGTCGACCGCGTTCGCGCCGCCGCCCTGGGCGAAGGCCCGCGCCGGATGCACAGTCGCCACCACTGCGGTGGCCAGCTGCGGAACGGCGAGCGCGAGCAGGAGCACCACCCCGACCACCCACCTGATCCGGGCGGGCAGGCCGGCCCGCATCGGTGGCGGTGCGACGGCGAGCGCGGCGAGCAGCAGGCAGGCCGGCACCGCGTAGAGCGCCAGCCGGCCGTTGAACGGGTAGACCGACACGGCCGCGCCGGCCAGCCCGGCCGTCAGCGGCGTGAGCAGGACCAGCACCGCCACAGTGGAGATCCGGCGCAGCCCGGCGGCCGTGCCCAGCACCAGCAGCGGTACGACGACCCACGCCGACCAGGCTACGAACGGCACTGTGGCGAGACTCCGGTACGTCGCCGCGAGCCATTCCACTGTGGCGGCCAGATCGGTGAGCGAGTGCGCCGGATAGATCGACTTCGCCCGCCAGTACGCGGCGAGCTGCGGATCGGCGAGTCCCGGCGCCAGGAACAGCACGTACACCACGAGCGCCACCACGGCCCAGGCCGGCGCCGGGGCGAGGAACCGGCCCAGTTCACGCCACCTGCTCGCCCACTGCCGATCCGGGCGGGACAGCGCGTACCCGCCCAGCAGCACACCGAGCGCGCCGGTGACCGGAATGGACAACGTGCTGACGAACGCCATGACCGCCGCGGTCGACCAGAACACCGCCGACCCGGCCCAGGTGACGCCGTCCCGGACGAGCAGCAACGCCAGCCCGACCACGAGCGTGACGCCGAACGCCTCGGCGCTGTACTGCTTCAGCTCGTTGGAGTAACCGATGAGGAACGGCGCGACGGCGACCAGCAGCAGCGCCGCCAGCGCGGCGAGCGGCGGCAGGAGTGCCCGGCCGAGCCACGCCACGAGCGGCAGCAGCGCCAGCCCGAACAGCAGCGGCACCAGCCGTAGCGCCCGCTCACCGTCGCCGAACTGCTCGAACGCGAACCGTTCCAGCCACAGCCAGCCGGGCGGCGCCGACTGGCTGAACGCCAGCGGCTGCAACAGGTCCAGGTAGCCGCGCTCCCGGATGTTGTGCGCCACGTACAGCTCGTCGCTCCAGAAGCTGCGCGCGTACGCCCACTGCCGGATCCGCAGCACGGCGCCCAGCGCGACGAGCAGGCCCGCGACGGACCAGTACGGGGACCGGCTCAGCCGGTCCCACGCGAGCGCGACGAGCGCCACCGGCGTGCCCGGCCGCGACGGCACCGGCGTCGCCGACGCGGGCGCCATCGAGGGGGAGAAGGCCGGGCGTGTCACGGACACGGCGAGACGGTATCAAAGCGTCATTCACGTCAGCGGCCCCGCGACCGGCTTCGATCACTGGCCGGCGCGGTCCGGCGTGGACGGAGTGGCGGAGACCGCCGTGCCGACCAGCCCGGCGGCCCGGCGGTGCCGGCGTGCCGGTCGCGGCAGGCCGACCAGGAACTCCGGGAACATGCCGAAGAACGTCCGGGCGCTGCGCAGCTCCAGCGTGTGCGCCCGGGACCAGCGCACCGAGTTGGTCGCGCGCGCCCAGTGGTGGGTCCACCGCACGTCACCGAGCACCGCCACCGGCATCCCGTTCCGCCAGGCGCGCAGCCCCAGCTCGTGATCCTCGTAGTAGAGGAAGAACCGCTCGTTCCATCCGCCCAGCTCGGTGACGTCGGCGGTCCGGCCGGCCACCGCCGCGCCCATCACCCAGGCCACGTGGCGCGTCTCGCCGGGCGCGGCCACCAGCCGGTACGCGGCGTGCAGCCGGGACAGCGGCCACACCTTCCGGTTGCCGAGTTTCGCCGTCGCGTACGGGAAGCCGCGCCCGTTGGCCTGCGGTGTGCCGTCGGTGCCGAGCAGTTGCGGCGCGACCAGTCCGCCGTGCGTGTCCAGGTGCCGGGCCAGCACGTCCAGGTCGTCCGGGCGCACCTCCAGGTCCGGGTTGGCGAACAGCACGTACCGGCCGGTCGCCTCGCGCAACGCGACGTTGTTGGCGCGGGAGAAACCGACGTTCTCCGGCAGCCGGATCACCCGCGCGCCCAGCTCCTCGGCGACCGCCGCCGAGTCGTCGGCCGAGGCGTTGTCGACCACCAGCCACTCGTACGGCTTCGGACCGCGCCAGCAGCGGCGCAGCGTGTCCGCCGAGTGGTAGCTGACAGTCACCACTGTCCACGGCTGTGCCGTCATCACGCCCTCCGAGCGGTCAGGTAGCCGAGCAGGGACGCGAACCCGAACCGCGGCCCGGTCCAGCGGCGGCGGGCCGCCGGCCCCTCCACGAGCCCGCGTCCGATGCCGCGCAGGAACGGGCGCAGCAGGCCCTGCCGGATCCGCCGGGCGGCGAGCGCGAGGTGTGCGAGCGCCAGCACCGGCACCGCCACGAGCAGCAGCGGCCAGGTGAACGTGCGGGACGCGACCAGCAGCCGGTTGCGGGCCAGCAGGAACGCCCGGAACCCCTGCAACCGGTCGTCGCCGTCCACGCTGTGGCCGCCCGCGTGCGGCAGCACCACGTCCAGCCCGCGCGTGCGCAGCCCGGAGGCGTAGAGCCGGAACGCCAGGTCGGCGTCCTCGCCCCAGGCGAACAGGTGCTCGTCGAAGCCGCCGAAGCGTCGGTACAGCGCGGCCGGGAAGACCGCCGCGCCGCCGGACGGGCCGAGCGGGGCACGACTCGCCGTGGACCGCCTGTCGATGAACAGCGACACCGGGTTCAGGTCGATGCCCGCGTACTCGCCGCCGTGCATGGCCAGGCCGACAGCGAGCGGGGCGTCCGGGTCGGCGGCGACGGCGGCGCAGATCCGGGCCAGCGCGTCGTCCGGCAGCCACACGTCCGGGTTCAGCAGCAGCAGGTGACTCGTGGTGACCGTCGCCGCACCCCGGTTGCAGCCGGCCGCGAAACCCGGGTTCGTGGAGTCGGGCAGGTACGCGTACCGGTCGGCCGGCAGGTTCCCCGCGATCACCTCGGCGCACCCGTCGGAGGGCCAGTTGTCCGCGAAGACGAACCGGACCGGCAGGTCACCGGCGCTGCGGACCCAGGTCGGCAACGTCTCGGCGAGCATGCCGGCGGACCGGTAGAGGACGGTGACCACTGTGAGCCCGTCGAACGTCATGCCGTGCTCCTGCCCAGCCGGTGCAGCACCCAGAGGCCGGGCACCAGGCTCAGCCAGGTCGGATAGATCAGCGGATACAGCTCGTAGACGCCGAACAGCGCGAAGTAGACGACGAACGCCCGCGCCAGTTGCCCGGCCGGCGCGCGGGAGAACTCGAACCACCGTTCGGTCGCGCCCACCGCCAGCCCCAGCGCGGCCAGGAAGAACACCGCCCCCAGTGGGCCGTAGTCGAGCAGCGGGATGGCCACGAACGTCGCGGTGTTCATCAGGTACGGCTGGCTGAGCTGGGACGTCAGGCCGTACAGGTCCGCCTTGCCGACGATCGGCTCGACCCGGGAGCCGAGGAACGTCAGCGAGTACGTGCCGTACCGGGGCTCCAGGTGCTCCCGCTGCGACCACACCCGCCCGAACGTCTCGGTGGACGAACTCAGCGACAGGTCAAGCGATCCGGCGCTGCTGGTCAGCGCGTTACTGCCGTAGCGGGCCCGGAACTCGGTCTCGAACGCGCCGGTGCCGGCCATGGTGCGCTGCCCGCCGAGGAACACCGCCGCGCCGAGCGCCACCGCGCCGATCAGCAGCACCACAGGCGTCCGCGCGGCCAGGAACGACGCGGCCCGTCCCCGGGTACGCCGGACCGACAGCGCCGCGATCAGCGCGGGTGCGATGCCCACCAGCACCGAGTTCTTGCTCGCGCCGAGCGCGGCGCCGACGGTGAAGACAGCGGTGAGCGCGTAGTAGACAGGCAGCGCCCGGCCGCGCGCGGACAACGCGCGCAGCAGCGAGACGGCCATGCCGAGCGTCCACGCCTCGGACAGCAGTCCGATGATCAGGTTCGACTGCTCGCGCAGCACCTGCCGGGCGGCGTCCGGGTTGTCGGCGAGCAGCGGCGGCACAGTGCCCCGGAACCGGATCGCCGCGGTCACCACCGCGACGCCGAGCAGCACGAGCAGGTACGTCAGCAGGCGCCGCTCGGACGGCCAGGACAGCGCCGGGCGGGACCGGTCGCCGTCCTCGTCCCGCCTGTCGATCAGCCGCCGGCCCACCGCCCAGGCCAGCAGGAAGACCGTGACGTAACCGGCGAGCACCGGCAGCACCCCACGACCGGCCCAGGAGTCGTACGGGCCGGGCAGCACCCGTACGGCCAGCAGTGCGGCGGTCCAGACGGCGGCGCAGGCGGCGAGCGCCCACATCCGCAGGCGCGCGGCGATCAGCGTGCCGACCGTCAGCGCGAGCGCGACGGCGAACCCGGCGTCGAGCGTGGCCAGCAGCAGGGCCGCGCCGAGCGCGAACGGGATCCCGACCGACCAGAGGCGTCGCTCAGCGGGTGCCACGGGCGACCGTCCGGTACAGGTCGTGCCAGTTGTCCACGCATCCGTCGAACGAGTGCCGGTCGGCGTACTGCCGGGCCAGCTCGCGCCGCCGCTCGTCCCACGCGGCCGGGTCGGTGGCCGTCCGCACGGCGGCGGCCAGTGCCTGCGGCGTCAGGTCCGCCCGGTACGCGAGCACGCCGTCACCGGCGGCTGTCACCTCGGTCAGGCCGCCCGCGCCCGAGTGCACCACCGGCACACCCAGCGACATCGCCTCCAGCGCGCTGCGCCCGAACGCCTCCACCCGGGACGGCACCAGCAGGCAGTGCAGCCGTTGCAGGAACGGCGCGGCGTCGACCCGGCCGACCAGGTGCAGGTTCGGTCGCTCCTCGACGTCGACGGTGCCCGCGCCGGCGACCAGGAACTCCACGTCCGGCAGCGCGGCGGCGACGTCCGCGAGCAGGTCGGCGCCCTTCTCCCGTTCCAGCCGGCCGAGGAAGCCGACCCGCACCGGGCCGTCCGGTGCGAGACCACCGGTGTCGGTCACCTGCGGCCAGATGGCCGGCAGCGGGTTCGGGATCACCCGCACGTCGCGGATCCGCCCGCGTACCCGAAGCTCGTGGGCCTCGAAGCCGGAGACCGCGACCGTCGCGTGCGGCCGCAGCCGCCGGAACATCAGGTCGGTGCTGATGTTTGCCTGCACCGCGGCCTTCGCGCGCAGCGTCTCCGCCGTGTCGCGGTACTGCCAGAGGCTGTTGTGCAGCGTCACCACCAGAGGCGTGCGGCGGCCCCGCACGCCCAGCCCGGCGCGGGCGTGCATCGCGGCGGAGAGCAGGTGCGCGCTCACCACGTCCGGCCGCAGCTCCTCGACGAGGGCGCGGATGCCGCGCGCGTACCCCAGGTCCACCCGCTTGGCCGCGCCCAGCGGACGCCACGGCACGCCCGCGTCCCGCAACGCCGCCGCCACCTCGTCCTCAGGGGTGGCGGCGACCACGTCGACGCCGCGGGCCGCGAGCGCGGGCAGCATCTCGATCAGGAAGCGCTCGGCGCCGCCGAGCTGCCGCCGCCCCGACCCGCCGGTGGTGCAGACGAACAGCACCCTCATCGGACGCCCATGCCTTCCAGGGCGCCGCGGGCGATCGCCCGCCGCGCCGCCCCGCCACCCACCGCCGCCCGGGCGAGCACCCCCAGCGTGTACGCGGAGCACGCCACAGTGCCCCGCCATCCGGCCAGTTCACGGCTGGCCCGGATGAACTCGCGGGTCTGCCGGCGGGAGATCTCCTCGGCCGCCCACCGGCGCTTCGCGCTCGCGTCGTCCTCGTGCGTGACCACGGCATCCGGCAGGTACGCCAGGCGCAGCCCGAGCCGGCGCACCGCCCAGCACAGCCGCAGGTCCTCGGAGTAGAAGAACGACGACTCGTCCACGCCGCCGATCCGGTCCAGCGTCTCCCGCCGGATCGCCACGAACGGCCCGGAGAGCCAGTCACCACGCTCCGGCGGGGCCACGATCCGCAGCCTCGGGAACACCAGGCTGAGCCCGGTGGCGTGCGCGACGCCGGTGCCCACTGTGAGGAAGCGGCCGGCGGCGGTCTGGTCCCGGCCGGTCGCGTCCAGCACCTTCGGGAACGCCGCGCCCACGGCCGGGTCGTCCAGCTCGGCCACCAGCCGCTCGATCGCGCCGGGCCGCACCAGGATGTCGTTGTTGGACAGCACCACCCGGGACCGGGTGCTGTGCCGGACACCGAGGTTCATGCCCTTGGCGTAGCCGAGGTTCGTCTCCGAGCGCACGTACCGGGCACCGGTCTCGGCGCACATGGCCCGCAGCTTGTCGCTGATCTCGGCGGCGCTGCCGTTGTCCACCACGACGGCTTCCACACCCTCTGGGAGCGAGCGGACGCAGCCGTCGGTGCGCTCGAAGTCTTCCCAGGTCAACACGACGATTGAGACGTCCACCGCTAGGCCATCCGATTGACGAGGAGGTGCGTGGACCGCTGGAGTCGCTGCCGGGTGCGCAACGCGTAGACGCCGTAGGCGACAGACGACGCGACCGCGGCGCCGAGCGCGCCGGCCCACGGGATGAGCAGAACGTACAGCACCACCGACACCGACATGGTGACGAGGGCCACGGCGGTGGTGGCCTGCTCGCCCGCGCGCTTGAGCAGCGCCGCGCTCCACGTCTTGCCGGCCGACAGCGCCAGCGTCCCCGGTAGCAGGAGAAGCCCGAAGATCCAGGCGTCCCGGTAGTCGGGCGCCAGCACGCCGAGTACCGCCAGGCCGATCACGGCGAGCGCGGCGATCGGCAGCGCCGAGCGCACGACCTCGCGGCCGTGGTCGCCGATCGCGTCCGGGTCACGCTCGGCCAGGATCCGCTGCGCCCGTACCACCGCGCCGGACTGGGCGAACTCCAGCGCCGCCACCGCCAGCGCGAACACGCCGAGCGCGCCCGCGCCGGCGAACCGGGCCACCAGAACCTGACTCAGCCGGTACGTCAGCATCTGCGCGCACACCCCGACGTGCAGCCGGCCCACCGCGAGCAGGTCGGCGCGGTACTCCGTGCGCCCCGCCGTCGCCGCCGGCACCGGCCCGAACCGCCGCGCCCAGCCCAGCACCGCCACCCCGAGCACCGTCGCGGTGGCGACCTGCACACCAAGCCAGAGCACGCTCCACAGGCCACCGTCGAGCCGGTGGCCCAGCCAGAGCAGCCCGTACCCGGCCACCAGCACCGCGCCGCCGAGTGCCCGCATGGTGTAGACGAACCAGAACCGCTTGAGGCGCAGGCCGAGCGACGCAGCCGCGTTGAACACGGTGAGCGCGCAGCCCGCACCGATGCCCACCGGGTGGCTGCCCAGCCCGGCCAGCGTGGTCAGCAGCGCCGCGGCCAGCGCGGTCAGGCCGAGCGAGACGGTGAGGATGCCGGCGATCCACAGACGACCGCGCGACATGATCCAGCCGGCCGGACGGGACAGCAGGAACGTGTCCACTGACAGGCCGCCGAGTGCCGCGCCCACAGTGGCGCTCACCATGTTCGCCGCGAGCTCACCGCGTTCCGCAGCCGGCAACGTGACCGACACCAGCGCGGCGAGCCCGGTCAGGCCCAGGGCGGCCAGATAGAGACGCTCGGGGGAGACGATCCGCCGGACCCGGCCTAACACCCGGCGCCCAGGCGCCGGCGCCGGCCGCGAGCCCGCCACGCGGAATCCACTCGTCTTCCCCCAAGATGCGCGGATGTGTGCGGGCCTGTTCTACCCGACATGAGCGCCGTTGCGCAATGGACCCGGCGGGCGGGTACGCCCGCAACGGCCCGCCGCCGGTAGGGTGACGCGTCGTGGACCTCGCCCACTCCCTCCGCGACACGATCGGCAGGCGGTGGCCGATCGTGCTGGCGCTGACACTGCTGTGCGGCGCGTTCACCGGGGTCCTCGCCGAACGGCGACCGCCGCTCTACCGGGCCGAGACCCAGATGGTCGTCACGTTCGCCGCCGAGAAGTCGGCCGCGCCCCAGCCCCGCCCGCCGGCCGACGAGGCGGGCCGGTTGATGCAGCGGCGGGTCAAGACGTACGCCACCATGATGAACACGCCCCGGCTGACCCGCCCGGTGATCGACTCGCTCGGACTGCCGTACACCACCGACGACCTGGCCGGGCGCGTCGTCGCCTCGTCCACAGTGAACTCGCTGGCGATCGACGTGACGGTCACCGACCGGTCCGCCGGCACCGCCGCCGCGATCGCCGCCGCGCTCGCCGCCGAACTGCAACGGATCGCCGAACGCGACCTGCCGCCCGCCGGGCTCGGGCTCAAGGCCCACGTCGCAGTGGTCCGGGCCGCCGCGCCGCCGCCGCGTTCCGAGCCGGTGCGGTGGCAGTGGTACGCCCTCGGCGGTGCGCTCGGCGGCCTGGCGCTCGGGGTCGGCATCGCGTTGGTGCTCGGCTACCGCCGGGCCGGCACTCCGGTGAGCGCGGACGTGCGGGCGCTCTGGGCGACGACGGTGCGCCGTGCGGCCGGGGTGCCGGGTCAGACCGACGGCCGGGTCGCCGACGCTTCGGTGAAGGAGCGGCAGGCGTCGTAGCCGGGCAGCAGACCCGCGGCGCGCGCCTCGGCCAGGCGTGGCGCTGCCGCATCCCGCTCGGACAGCAGCGGCATCGCCGCCGGCCAGTCGATCCCGAGGTCCGGATCCAGCGGGTGTACCGTGTGCTCGGCCGCCGGGTTGTACGTGGCGGAGCAGAGGTAGCTGAGCGTCGCGTCGTCGGTGAGCGCGCAGAACCCGTGCCCCAGCCCTTCGGCCAGGTAGACGGCCCGCCGGTCGGTGTCGTCGAGGCGTACCGCCTCCCACCGGCCGTACGTCGGCGAGCCGGCCCGCACGTCCACCACCACGTCCAGCACCGCCCCGCGTACGCAGGTGACGTACTTGGCCTGGCCGGGCGGTACGTCGGCGAAGTGGATGCCGCGCACCACGCCCCGCGCCGAGACGGACAGGTTGGCCTGCGCCAGCCGCAGCGGACGGCCGACCGCCTCGGCGAGCCGGTCGAAGCGGTACCACTCCAGGAACAGGCCCCGCGCGTCGCCGTGCCGGCGCGGGGTCACCTCCCAGGCGCCCTCGATGCTCAGCGGACGGATCTTCACGACGCGCTCCCCGAACCGGACCGCTCGGCCAGCAGGCCCAGCAGGTATTCACCGTAACCGCTGCGCGTCAGCGGATGGGCCAGCATCCGCAGCCGCTCGTCGTCGATCAGCCCGGACCGCCAGGCGACCTCCTCGACACAGCCGATCTTCATGCCCTGGCGCTCCTCGATCACCCGGACGAACTCGGCGGCCTGCATCATCGACGTGAACGTGCCGGTGTCCAGCCAGGCGGTGCCCCGGTCGAGGACCGTCACCGTCAGTTCGCCCCACGCCCGGTACGTCTCGTTGATCGCGGTGATCTCCAGCTCGCCCCGGGCGCTCGGCGTCAGCTTGCGGGCGATGTCGACCACCCGGTTGTCGTAGAAGTAGAGGCCCGGCACCGCGTACCGGGACCGGGGACGGGCCGGCTTCTCCTCGATCGACAGCACCCGGCCGGCGTCGTCGAACTCGACCACGCCGTAGTCCTGCGGGTTCGCGACCGGGTACGCGAAGACCCGCCCACCGGCCGGTTCGCCGTGCTGCGCGAGCTGCCGTCCGAGCCCGACACCGTGGAAGATGTTGTCGCCGAGGATCAGCGCCACCGCCTCGTCGCCGACGAAGTCGGCGCCGAGCAGGAACGCCTGCGCGATGCCCTCCGGGCGGGGCTGCTCGGCGTACGTCAGGCGCAGGCCCCACTGGCTGCCGTCGCCGAGCAGCCGCTCGAACTGGGTGCGGTCCTCCGGTGTGGTCACCACCAGGATTTCCCGCACCCCGGCCATCACCAGAGTGGAGAGCGGGTAGTAGACCATCGGCTTGTCGAACACCGGCATCAGTTGCTTCGAGACGGCCCGGGTCATCGGCCAGAGCCGGGATCCGGTGCCACCGGCGAGAAGGATTCCGCGCACCCGCGGAGACTACCCGCGGCGCCGCCGCCCCCGTGGCCCGTCGACGTCCCGCCCGGGCTGCCGGTACGGCGTAGACTCCACCATCCGTGAGGATCCTCGTCACCGGCGGCGCCGGCTTCATCGGGTCGGAGTACGTGCGGATGCTGCTGGGCGTGCCCGGCGGCGACGCGTCCGGGGTGCCGGTCGAGGACCCGGCCGCGCTGACCGTGCTGGACAAGCTCACCTACTCCGGCAACCTGGCGAACCTGGCACCGGTACGCGACGACCCCCGGCTGCGCTTCGTCCGCGGCGACATCTGCGATCCGGCGCTGGTCGACGAGGTGGTGCCGGGCCACGACGTGGTCGTCCACTTCGCCGCCGAGTCGCACGTGGACCGTTCGATCACCGGTGCTGCACCGTTCGTCACCACGAACGTGCTCGGCACCCAGACGCTGCTGGACGCCGCGCTGCGGCACGGCATCAGCCGGTTCGTGCACGTCTCGACCGACGAGGTGTACGGCTCGATCGACTCCGGCTCGTGGACGGAGGACTGGCCGCTGGCGCCGAACTCGCCGTACTCCGCGTCGAAGGCCGGGTCTGACCTGCTGGCGCTGTCCTACCACCGCACCCACGGCCTGGACGTCGTGGTGACCCGCTGCTCCAACAACTACGGGCCGTACCAGTTCCCGGAGAAGGTCGTCCCGCTGTTCGTGACCAACCTGCTCGACGGCGGCACAGTGCCGCTCTACGGCGACGGCGGCAACGTCCGGGACTGGCTGCACGTGCACGACCACTGCCGGGGCGTGGCGATGGTGCAGGAGAAGGGTCGGGCCGGCGAGGTCTACCACATCGGCGGCGGCACCGAGCTGACCAACCGGCAGCTCACCGAGCGGCTCCTGGCGGCGTGCGGCGCGGGCTGGGACCGGGTCGTGCCGGTCACCGACCGCAAGGGCCACGACCGCCGCTACTCGCTGGACATCGGCAAGATCAGTGGCGAGCTGGGGTACGCCCCGAGCATCGACCTCGACCGGGGCCTGGCCGAGACGGTCCGCTGGTACCGGGACAACCGGGCCTGGTGGGAGCCGTTGAAGACGGCCGGCCCCGAATGACCCGGATCCTGGTCACCGGCGCGGGCGGGATGCTCGGGCGGGACCTGCTCGCCGTGCTGCGGACCCGGCCGGACCTGTCCGTCACCGCCGCCGGCCGCGCCGACCTCGACGTCACCGACACGCACGCGGTCCGGGACGCGGTGGGCGGCCAAGACGTGGTGCTCAACGCCGCCGCGTGGACCGACGTGGACGGAGCCGAGACCCGCGAGCGGGACGCCACAGCCGTGAACGGCGACGCGGTCGCCGCGCTGGCCCACGCCTGTGCCGGGCCCGGCGCGCGCCTCGTGCACGTCTCCACCGACTACGTGTTCGCAGGCGACGCCACCGAGCCGTACCCGGAGGACGCCCCGACCGGCCCGGTGAACGCGTACGGGCGCAGCAAGCTCGCCGGGGAGCGGGCGGTGGCCCGGCTGCTGCCGGAGACCGGGTACGTGGTGCGTACCGCCTGGCTCTACGCCACCCACGGGCACAACTTCGTCACCACGATGCTGCGGCTGGCAGCCGAACGCGACCGGCTCGACGTGGTGGACGACCAGCGCGGCCAGCCCACCTGGTCGTACCGGTTCGCGGAGCGTCTCGTGGCGCTCGCCGACGCGGCGCTCGCCGGCGACGCGGCACCAGGGACGTACCACGGCACCGCCGCCGGCGAGACCACCTGGTACGGCCTGGCCCGCGCCGTCTTCGCCCTGCGCGGTCTCGACCCGGACCGGGTCCGGCCGACCACGAGCGACCGCTTCCCGCGCCCGGCGCCGCGCCCCCGGTACGGCGTGCTGGCGCACGGCCGCTGGGCGGCGGCGAAGCTGCCGCCGCCGGGCCACTGGCGGGCGGACCTGGCGCAGGCGCTGACCGGCGACCGCGGCTAGCGGCCGCCGCCCCGGAAGACCTCGGTGACGGTACGCAGCACGATCTTGATGTCGAGCCAGAGCGACCAGTTCTCGACGTAGTAGTTGTCGAACCGCGCCCGGTCCGAGATCGGCGTGTCCCCGCGCAGCCCACTGACCTGAGCGAGCCCGGTGAGCCCGACCGGTACGCGGTGCCGCATCGCGTACCTCGGGTATTCCATGGAGAACTTCTCCACGAAGTACGGCCGCTCCGGCCGGGGCCCCACCACGCTCATCTCGCCGCGCAGGATGTTCCACAGCTGCGGCAGCTCGTCCAGCGAGGTCCGCCGCATGAACCGCCCGATCGGGCCGACCCGCTCGTCGTGCGCGATCGACCAGGTGGTCTGCGACTCGAGCTCGTCGGCCGGGCGCATCGACCGGAACTTGATCACGTGGAACGGCTTGCCGTACCGGCCGATGCGCTCCTGACGGAAGAACACGCCCCGGCCGCCGTCGAGGAACGTGGCGACGACGCAGAGCAGCAGCAGCGGGCTCAGCACCAGCAGGGCGGTCACCGCGAACACCACGTCGGAGGCGCGCTTGAGCCGCCACCGGGGACCGGTGAGCGTGGTGTCGCCGATCTTGACGATCGGGATGGCGCCGATGTGGTCCGGGTAGCCGCCCTGCGACCGCGACCCCCACAGGCGCGGCACCGCCCACAGGTCACAGCGCGAACTGGCCGGACGCAGCAGCGACTCCATCAGGTCGGCCTCGGAGCAGTCCGGGTCCGCGATGACCAGGACCTCGCACTCCAGCATCTCGGCGAGCTTCTCCAGGTCGTCGATCGTGCCGATGAGCGGCAACGCGCCGATCCGCGGCCGCGACGGGGCGTCGACAGCGCCGACGAACCGCAGCCCGTACTGCGGGTAGCGCCGCAGCAGCCGGGCCAGCTCGCCGCCGATCGGCCCGCCGCCGATGACTATGGCGTTGTGCTCCACCCACCGGCGCTTGCGGGCCAGCAGGATGAGCCGGCTGTTCAGCGCCCGCCCGACGATCACCAGGCCGGCGGAGAGCGCGACGCCGCGCATGAACCCGCTGACGTACGGCACCGAGTCGTGCCGCAGCGCCGCGATGATCGCCCCCACCGCGCCGGAGGCCAGCAAACGGCCGCCGAGGCTCGGCAGTTCGTCCAGGATGCTGATGTGCCGGCGCGGCCGGTAGAGCCCGCCCGCGGCGAACAGGCCCACGGTGAGCGCGGCGTTGAACAACGTGCCACGCCAGTAGTTCTGGGTCAGCAGCAGCGGCGTGAGCAGCGCCGCGACGTCGATGGGCGCGGTCACCATCCAGGCCCGCAACCATCGGGTACGCGTCGACGCCCGCGACCCCGCGTACGGCAGCACCGTGGTCGTGTCCATGCCGCTGTCCATCGGCCTGTTCATGGCCACACCGGACGGCGGCGCAGACGGATGCTCGAACGCCGGCAGGCGTGGCATGGTCGATCCTCCCCCGTGACGCCGCCGGCCCGGATACAGAGACCGACGGCGATCGCAGGATACGAGCGACCCCGCCCCGCCGCCAGCACCGGCATGGCAGACCGACGTCCTACTTTCCGCTGATGGCGAGGATCTCGGGGACCGAGTCGCGGCGCACCGCGTCGAACAGCGTCTTCGAGCGCGCCGGATCGGGGAACACGACGCTCTCGCTGCCGACCCGGCCGGTGCCCTTGACCGGGCAGGTGAAGAACGTCAGGTTGCCGCCGCGCAGGCCCCGCATCTCCATCGCCAGATCCACCAGCGACAGTGACTTGTCGACAGCAACCGAGTCGGACGTGGCACGGACGAACGAGTTGAGCTTGGCCGGGTTGGTCATCACACCGCCCGAGGCGGCCTTGTCCAGAATCGCCTTGATCACCTGCTGCTGGTGCCGGATACGCGCGAAGTCGCCGTCGGGGAAGGCGTGCCGCTCCCGCGCGTAGTCCAGCGCGGCGGCCCCGTCCATCGTCTGCCGGCCCTTCTCGAAGGTCCGCGTGCCGATCAGCGAGTACTTCGTGGTGAAGCCCTTCTCCACGTCGATCTCGACACCGCCGAGCGCGTCGATGATCTCCTTGAAGCCGGCGAAGTCGACCATCGCCACGTTGTCCACCCGTACGCCGCTGAACTTCTCCACCGTCTGCACCATCAGCGGCACACCGCCCCAGGCGTACGCGGCATTGATCTTCGCGTCGCGACCGCCGCGGCCCTCCTTCGACTTCGGGACGGCCGTCCAGGTGTCGCGGGGGATCGAGATGAGCTGGGCGCTCGACCGGTCCTTCGGCAGGTGGGCCAGGATGATCGTGTCGCTGCGCGAGCCGCCGGTGCTCTCCGGGTCGCGGGAGTCACTGCCCAGGATCATGATGTTCATGGCGCCCTTGGCCTCGACCTGCGGGCGCGACTCCTCCGGCACGCCCTCGAAGGCGTCGACCCGCTCGATCGACTTGTCGACCGAGCGGTAGTAGAGGCCGCCGGCCAGCGCGCCGCCGCCGCTCAGCAGCACCACCACCAGCAGCACGATCAGGGCGATCCGCCGGCCCCGGCGGCGCCGGGGCCGCTCCTCCTCCGCGGGCCCGCCCGGCTCCACATCGGAGCCCTGCGCGCGCGGGTCGGAGTCGGTGAGCTGGTGGCGATCTGACATGCCGCGATGCTACTGAGTCACGTCGTACCGTGTGGACCCGCGCCCGGACGGTGACGCCCCGGCGGCGCGGGACCGCCGCGGCGAGGTGGCCGGTTCCGGGCCTTGCCGCCGGGTGGCCGCCGGATCGATGATGGTGAGGAATGCCACATCGACCGAGGAGTCGAGATGCAGGTTATCCACCAACCGCGGGTGGCGTGGGACGCCGCCCGGGTCATCGGCGGGGCGATCCACGACGAGCACCTGTTCGGCTGGCTGCGCGGCGAACTCGGCGCCCTGATGGGCCCCGCGGCGGCGGTGGCCCTGGACGAGACCCGTGACCGGGTCCGCTGGGCCGGCGACGCCCGGCTGCCGGTCGAGACCGGCGTCTGGCGGGTCCGTCTGGAGGACTCGCTGCGGCAGGACCCCGACCTCGCCGGCGGGCTGGCCGGTGTCGTCTCCACCGCCCGTACGCTGCGCCCGGTTTAGCTTTCGCTTAGCTCGCTTGTCCGGTGGCACGCCGGTCCGGCAGCATCGACCGGCGTGACCGACGGCACCGCACCCCACCCGCCGACAGCCGGCGACCCGCCCGGACCCGCCGCCCCGGACGGTCGTCGCCGCGCCGCCACGCGCCGTCGCCGCCTGGCCGCCGCCGGTCTTGTCACAGTCGCCGCCGCGGTCGCGGTGACCCTCGCGGTACGCGGAGGCGCCGCCCCCGCCTGCGCCGCCCCGCCCGTCGGCGGCGCGACGCACAGCGGCAAGGCCACCTTCTACGACTCCGAGGGCGCCGGCGGCAACTGCTCCCGGCCCGCTGCGCCCGCCGACCGGATGTACGTCGCGCTCGGCCCGAGCGAGTACGCCTCCGGCGCCTCCTGCGGCGGCTTCCTCGACGTCACCGGCCCACGCGGCACCGTCCGGGTGCTGGTGATGGACCAGTGCCCGGAGTGCGCGCCCGGTCACCTCGACCTCTCCGCCGAGGCGTTCGCCCGGATCGCCGACCCGGTGCAGGGGGTGGTGAAGGTCAGCTACCGCGGGGTGGTGAACCCGAGGCTGTCCGGCCCGCTCACCTTCCGCATGAAGGAGGGCTCGTCGCAGTGGTGGTTCGCCGTCCTGGTCGGTGACCACGGCAACCCGTTGCGCTCGGTCGAGGTGCGGCAGAACGGCTCGTGGCGGGCGGCGCAGCGGCAGGACTACAACTACTGGCTGATCGCGTCCGGGGCCGGTCCCGGCCCGTACGAGATCCGGGTCACCGACGTGTACGGCCACCGCGCGACAGCAACTGGTATCCGGATGCTCCCCGGCCAGGTGCAGCGCAGCAAGACGCGCATGTACGGCGCCGATCCCGCCACCCCCAGACCCACCCCGAAGAAGCCGACCCCCACACCCAGGACCCCCACCCCCAGCCCTCCGACCTCCCTCACGCCGTCGCCCACCCCCGACGCCCCCACCTCAGCCGCAACGGAACCCCTGGTGCAGGCAGCCGCCGCCCCTCCCACCCCGGCTCCTTGCTCCTGACCCGCCCAGGGCTCCTGCCGAGCCCTCAACTCGCCGATCTTGCACTCGCGGCCCCTCGGTTGCCGCATACGCACCTTTCGCCCGGGCCGCAACCGCAAGATCGCCGGGAGCGGGCGAGGGAGTGAGCGCCTCGCGACCAGCCCACACAGCGCTGATCTTGCACTTGTGGCCCTCGACCTGACCTGGATGCGGCTTTTGCGGGGGCGGAAAGTGCAAGATCGACGGGGCAGGGCAGGGCAGGGCAGGGCAGGGCAGGCCAGGGCGGGGAAGGGTCAGGGGGCGGTGGGGAGGTCGAGCCACATGAGGATCTCGTCTCGGGCGTCGGTGGGGGACAGGCGCAGCGCGGCGGGGAGGCGGCCGATCTCGCGGTAGCCGAGGCGCTTGTAGAAGCCGTCCAGGCCCAGGCCGTCGCGGACCGTCACGTGCAGCGCCGCCAGGCCGAGCCCTCGGGCGATCCGTTCGGCCTCGCGCATCAGCGCCGCGCCGTGGCCGCGTCCCTGCGTGTCCGGGTGCACCATGACGCGCTTGAGCACCCGCCAGTGCGTCTTGAGGTGGAACCGGTTGTCGGCGATGACCAGCACCGCGACCAGCTTCTCGCCCTCGTAGCCGGCGAGCAGCCGGTCCGGCCCGTCCGCCACCTCGTCGAGCGTCGAGGTGGCGAGCGGGCGTACCTCGTCCGCGGTCACCGGGGCGACGAAGCCGACGGCGCCGCCGGCGTTCGTCACGTCCACCCAGAGCGCGATGATCTGTTCGCGCAGCTCGGGGGTGAGGTCGGGGTCGAGTACGAAACGCAGGTCCACGACGCCATCCTGCGCGTGGCGACGCGGCCCGGACCCGCGTTCGTGATGCGGGTGACACCGCTGATGGTGCGGGAGGGGGGTTTCGAACCCCCACGTCCTCTCGGACACAGGCTCCTAAGGCCTGCGCGTCTGCCGTTCCGCCACTCCCGCCGACCCGCTGAGTTTAGAGTGTCGCGCCGGAGCCGTGTGTACTCCGGGCCGCGACCGGGGCGTGCCGCGCGACGACCTCAGTCGAGGCCGAGGTCCCGGCGCAGCTTGGCGACGTGGCCGGTGGCCCGCACGTTGTAGAACGCCTGCTCGATCTTGCCGTCCTCGTCCACCACGAACGTCGAGCGGATCACGCCGGTGACGGTACGGCCGTACATCTGCTTCTCGCCGAACGCGCCGTACGCGGTCAGCACCGCCTTGTCCTCGTCGGAGACCAGCGGGAACGTGATGGCGTCCCGGTCGCGGAACTTGGCGAGTTTCGCGGGCTTGTCCGGCGAGATGCCCACCACCTCGTAGCCGGCGGCCTGGAGGGAGGCGAGCGAGTCCCGGAAGTCACACGCCTGCTTCGTGCAGCCGGGCGTCATGGCGGCCGGGTACGCGTACAGGATGACCTTGCGGCCGCGCAGGCCGGACAGGGACAGCGTGCCGCCGTCGTCGGTGGGGAGGGTGAAGTCGGGGGCGGGGTCGCCGGGCTTGAGGCGGTCGGTCATGGCGGTGACGATACCGCCGGGCCGGTACGGTCGGCGGACGGCGACGCGCGGGCGTGGTGACGGCCATCATGAGGTTGTTGCCAGATATTGGCAACAGTGCCTTCCTGGAAATACGCTGAGCGCGTGGACACCCTGGCGATGCACATCTCCAACGGGATCATCAACGGTCCGGTCGCCGCGATCTTCGCGGCTCTCGCCCTCGCCGCGCTCGCGTTCTGCGTGCTGCGGGGCCGCGCCGACCTCGACGACCGGCTGGCCCCGATGGCCGGGCTGGTGGCGGCGTTCATCTTCGCCGTGCAGATGCTCAACTTCCCGATCTTCACCGCCGGGGTCAGCGGTCACCTGCTCGGCGGCGCGCTGGCCGCGCTGCTCGTCGGCCCGTGGGTCGGCGCGCTCTGCGTCGCAGTGGTGCTGATCGTGCAGGCGCTGGTCTTCGGTGACGGCGGGGTGGCGATGCTCGGCCTCAACATCACCAACATGGCGCTGCTCGGCACCGCCGCCGCGTACCTGCTGATCGCGCTCCTGCTGCGCGTACTGCCGCGTACCCCGGCTGGCCTGGCGGTCACCGCGTTCGTGTCCGCGCTGGTCAGCGTGGTGGTCGCGTCCCAGGGCTTCGTCCTGCAGTACTGGCTGGGCGGCACCACCGACCTCGGCGGCAACCTCACCGGCCTGGCCGGCACCATGGCCTTCGCCCACCTGCTGATCGGCATCGGCGAGGGCCTGATCACCGCGACCACGGTGGTCACCGTCGCGAAGGTCCGGCCCGACCTGGTGTACGCGCTGCGCGCCCTCAAGCCGGCCACGCCGGCTCCCGCCGTCCCGGTCGCCGGAGGTGCCCGATGAGCAAGCGTCACTGGCCGTTCGTGCTCGGCGGCCTGCTGGTGGCTCTGCTGCTGGCGGGCGTGGTCAGCAACTACGCCTCCTCGCACCCGGACGGCCTCGACTCGTCGCTGCTCAAGGGCTGCACCGTCAACGCCGACGACGAGATCACCGGCGGCAGCTGCCCGGCCCAGCAGGCCAAGGACCACGAGCTGGCGGACAGCCCGCTCGCCGACTACGGCGTACGCGGGATCGGCAACGACTTCCTGTCCACCGGCCTGTCCGGCGTCCTCGGTGTGCTGCTCACCTTCGCGCTCGGCGGCGGCCTGTTCTGGCTGGCCCGCCGCCGCGGCCCCGCCACGCCCGCCGCGCCCGCCGGCCCCGCCGCGCCTGACACGACCACCGCGAGCGCCGACCCGGCGGACGACGCCGCGACCCCGTCCACCGGCACCCGCTGACCATGGGCGCCGGGCACGCGCACGTCCTCTACCGCGAGTCCGGCTCGCCGGTGCACCGCCTCCCGCCGGAGGTGAAGATCGCCGCGATGGTGCTGTTCACAGTCGCGGTGGTGGCGACGCCCCGGGAGGCGTACTGGGCCTTCGGCGGCTACGCGCTCCTGGTCGCCGTGGTGGCCGCGCTGGCCCGGGTCGGCCCGCGCTGGCTGCTCAGCCGGGCGCTGATCGAGCTGCCGTTCGTGCTGTTCGCGTTCGCCCTGCCGTTCCTCGGGGCGGGGGAACGGGTCGAGGTGGCGGGGCTCGCCCTGTCCGTGGACGGGCTGCACGGCGCGTTCAACATCCTGGCGAAGGGCACGCTCGGCGTACTCGCGTCGCTCCTGCTGGCGGCGACCACGACGACGCGTGACCTGCTGCTCGGCCTGGACCGGCTGCGGTGCCCGCAGATCCTCACCCAGATCGCCACGTTCATGCTGCGCTACCTGGAGGTGCTCGTCGGCGAGGCCCGCCGGATGCGGGTGGCGCGGGTGTCGCGCGGCGACGACCCGCGGTTCCTGTGGCAGTTGCGCGGCTTCGCGGCCGGCGTCGGCGCGCTGTTCCTGCGCGCCTTCGAGCGCGGCGAGCGGGTCTACCTGGCGATGCTCTCCCGTGGCTACACCGGCCGGATGCCGGCGGTGTGGCAGGGGGCCGGCGCGGCCACCGCCGGCCAGTGGGTGGCCGCCGCGACGGTGCCGGCGGTCGCGGCCACCATCGCCGCCGTCGCGCTCGTCCTGCAATGATCGGGTACGTGCAGCAGCCGCCCTCCCTCGACGTCAACGGCGTCCGGTACGCGTACCCGGACGGTCACGTCGCCCTGCACGGCGTGGACCTGACCGTGCCGCGCGGCGAGCGGGTGGCGCTGCTCGGGCCCAACGGCGCCGGCAAGACCACGCTCGTGCTGCACCTCAACGGCATCCTCACCCCGACCGAGGGCACGGTGAGCGTCGGCGGCCTCACCGTCACCCGTGACCGGGACACGCTGGCCGAGGTACGCCGCCGCGTCGGCATCGTCTTCCAGGACCCGGACGACCAGCTGTTCCTGCCCACAGTCGCCGAGGACGTGGCGTTCGGCCCGGCCAACCTGGGCCTGCGCGGCGCGGAGCTGGCCGCCCGGGTCGACGAGGCGCTCGCCGCGGTCGGCATGAGCGAGCACCGGGACCGCGCGCCGCACCACCTGTCGTTCGGGCAGCGGCGCCGGGTGGCGGTGGCGACGGTGCTGGCCATGCGCCCGGAGATCCTGGTGCTGGACGAGCCGTCGTCGAACCTCGACCCGGCCGCCCGGCGGGAACTGGCGGAGATCCTGCGCGCCCTGCCGGTGACGTTACTCATGGTCACTCACGACCTGCCGTACGCGGCCGAGCTGTGCCCCCGCTCGGTGATCCTGGACGGCGGCCGCATCGTCGCCGACGCTCCCACCGCGGACCTCCTGTCCGACGAGGCACTGCTGACCGCCCACCGCTTGGAACTCCCCTACGGCTTCGCCCCCCGCCCGACCTGACCCGGCCCTCGTCCCTCCCGCCCTTCCCGCCCTCCTCCGCCGCGATCTTGCACTTTCCGTCCGCGCATTCCGGGGCAAAAGCCGCACGCGCGGGGCGGCAACTGCAAGATCACGCCGCCCAGGGGTGAGTGCGGCGGGAGTGGAACGTGATGGGTGTGTCGGGGGCGTTTTGACACCCGTGGTGTTCCACTCGGGCGTGCCCGGCGCTCGCAGCGCTCGGTGATCTTGCCGTTGCGGCCCCGGAGATGTCGTGAACGCCGTGGATGCCGGGGCGGAAGGTGCGAGATCGCGGTGTTTGGGGGTGGGTGGGCGGAAGTTCCTCGTTCGGCTGGCTGCCGTGGCGAGCGCCTCCCGTTACGCGAGATTGGCGTTCCGCGTGGTGGGAGCGGTGGAGATCTTGGTAGGAAAGGGCCCTTATGGGGGCCGTTTGGTACCAAGATCTCGCCGAGGGCGGGGCGGGGCGGGGCGGGGGTCAGGGCACGGGGGTTGGGCGGGGGGTGGGGCGGGCTGCTCTTGCGGCTGTGCGCAGGCGCAGCAGGCCCGCCGCCACCGCGCCGGCGCCTGTCGCCAGGCCGACCACCACGAGCACCCGGACCAGCACGGCCGGGCCGGCGGCCGGGGGGATCGCGCGGGACAGCGCGGCCAGGTTCGTCGCCCCGGCGAACAGCGTGAGGCAGGCGCCGGCGAGCGCGAGCACGAAGTCGGCGGCCGGGCGGCGGGCCAGCGCGTACCCGCCCGCGGCGAGCGCGCCGAGCCCGGTGAGCAGCGTCCACACCTGGCCGGTGACCAGTTCGGCGAGCGTTCCGCCGACGCCGGGGGTGCCGGTGTCCAGCGCGCGGGCGACGGTGAGTGCCACTGTCGCTGCGCCGCCCAGGGCGAGCAGAGCGCCGACCGCGCGCAGCGCCCGCACCCCGGCGGCGGTGCCGCCAGGTGCCAGCCCGGCCGCGCCGATCAGCAGGAAGCCCAGCGTGGCGGCAACCCACCAGGGGTACGGGTCGGGCGGCGGCACCCAGTCCAGCGTGCCGCGTACGGCTCCGGTGGTGTCACCGGCGCGCAGCGGCACCGCCCAGTCGCGTACCCGGTGCTCCCGGTCCGGGTCGGCGGCGACGGCGGCCGGCGGAGCCTCCTCCCGCCACAGCGTGCGCTGGTCGTGCCAGCGGGCGGTGGGGCCGTCGTCGATCCGCCGCCAGTCGGGCGCGGCGGCCGGGTTCGCCTCGGCCGGCAGCCGGGTCTCCCCGGCCAGCGTCCGGTTCAGGTACGAGGCGGGGGAGCGGGTGTTCTCGTATACGCCGCCCGGGCCGATGCGCAGGTACGGCTCACCGGAGTAGCCGAGCACTGTGACCTCGGCGCCGGTGTCGTTCGTCAGCTCCAGCCGCGCGCCGGCCTCCACCATGCGCGCGGTGAGTCCGGGCCGGTCGGGGTCGACGCCGCTGATCGTGGCGCGGTAGTCGGTGCCGTCGGGCGCGTCCGCGCCGTGCGCGGCGGCCGGCGCGGCGAGCGTGAGCAGTGCGGTGGCCGCGACGGCGAGCACCAGCGCGGCCCGGCGCAGGGGTGCGATCACTTGCCGGCCGCCTCCACCGCCGACTTGATCCCCTCGGGGCTGCGGTCCTGGAGCTCACTGCCGTTGACCTTGATGGTCGGGGTGCCGGTCACGCCGGACTTGCTCGCCTCGTCGGTGACGTGCTCGGTCCACGACCGGTACGTGCCGTCGGAGACGCAGGAGGCGAACTCGTCCCGGTTCAGCCCGACGCCCGCGCCGATGTCGACGAGTTCGTCGTTGCTGAGCCCGGCGCCGCCCTCCGGCGGCTGCTTGGCGAAGAGCTGGTCGGTGAACTCGCGGAACTTGCCGCCCTGCGCGGCGCAGCCGGAGGCGGCCGAGGAGCGGGTCGAGTATTCAGTGGTGGAGAAGCGGTTGAGGAACGCCACCGGGTGGAACACCAGCTTGGCCTTGCCCTCGCTGACGAGCTGGTTGAGCGTCTCGCCGTTGATCTGCTGGAACTGCTTGCAGGCCGGGCAGAGGTAGTCCTCGTACAGGTCGATGGTGACCGGCCCGGTGCCGAGCACGATGCCGGTGCCGGCGTCGTTGGCCCCGGGCGGGGCAGTGAACTCGTCGGACTTCTGGCTGGAGTACACCGCCCAGCCGATGCCGCCGGCGATGACGAGCACCAGCACCGCGGCGATCGAGGTCCAGAGCGTCCGCTTGCGCCGCTTCTCCCGGGCGATCTGCTCGCGTACGACCCGGGCCGCGTCCTTGCGCCCCTTGCGACTACTCATCGGTGTCCTCCACGGTGTCGTCGCCCGCCAGCCACCCGTCCACGGAGAACGGGGTGCGGGGCCAGATCAGCAGGAACCCGGCGAGTACCAGGAACCCGAGGTCCCGGAGGATCTCCGGGAGGTAGCTGGGCGTCTGGCCGGCGGCGAGCTGCCCGCCGCTGCCGAAACACCCGCAGTCGATGGCCAGGCCACGGGCCCAGGCCGAGGCGATGCCGGCGATGAAGACCACGAGCAGTGCCGCTGACACGCCGGCGCTGATCCGGGTGGCGAGCCCGGCGAGCAGCAGGACGCCCAGGGCCAGCTCGACGAACGGCAGCGCCGCGCCGATCACTGTGGCCACGTCGTACGGCATCACCTGGTACGCGTTCACGGCCCGGCCCGAGGCGGCCAGGTCACCGACCTTGGTGCCGCCGGCGATCAGCCACACGGCTGCCAGTCCGAGGCGGGCCGCGACGCCGAGCCAGGGCCGCAGGGTCGGCCAGCGGCCGGCCCGGGAGGGGGAGGGGGTCACAGTCATTCGTCGTCCGAGCGCCACGAAAGGTTCCCGCTATCCGGCCAGTGTGTCGCCGACGGCGTCGACCAGTTCGTCGCGGGCGCGGGCGACCCGGGAGCGGATGGTGCCCACCGGCACCCCCTCCACGTCGGCGGCCTCGGCGTACGACAGCCCGAGCAGCTGGGTGAGCACGAACGCGGAGCGCCGCTCGGCTGGCAGCCGGCGGACCAGGTCGGTGGCGCCGAGCTGGCCGGCCGGGTCCGGGTAGGGGCGGTCGGTGGCGGCCTGGGCGGCGAGCCGCGCGTCGAGCCGGCGGCGGCGCACGACTGTGCGCAGGTGGTCGGCGCAGGCCCGCCGGGCGATCCCGAGCAGCCAGGTACGCACGCTGGAGCGCCCCTCGAAGCCGGACAGCGCCCGGAACGCCCGCAGGTACGTCTCCTGGGTCAGGTCGTCCGCGCTGTCCGGGTCGACGAGCGCGGCGGCGAAG
Source organism: Micromonospora globosa (assembly GCF_000717585.1). Lineage (NCBI taxonomy): Bacteria > Bacillati > Actinomycetota > Actinomycetes > Micromonosporales > Micromonosporaceae > Micromonospora > Micromonospora globosa. The sequence continues at coordinate 169,961 of NZ_JNZR01000006.1, read as the reverse complement.
CGCCACACCTCGGCCTGGGTGGCCCGGACGAAGGCGGCCTGCGCGTCGCGGTTCCCGTCGCGGGCGGCCAGCGCCCAGCCGGTGGCCGCGTCCCGGGCAGCGTCGGGCGCCGACTCGGGGCGGTCGGCGGCGGTGTCGCGCGGGCCGGGGATCACGTCACCCGAGGTTACGCGGCGTACCTGGAGGGGACAGGGTCCTTCGACCCATTCCGTGGTCCCGCACACGCCGGGAACTTTTTCCGCCGGCCGTCCGACTACCCTCCCATGACCTCCGAGCAGGCCCGGCGTGGCGCGCGCCGCCGCACCGGGTGGGCGCTCGGTCACGCCTGCCGGAGACCGGCTCGCCGGACCCGCCCCGGTTCGGGAACCATTGCGGTCATGACTGCTGCCGTACGCCGCCCGTCCCGGGTCGTCGCCGCCCGTTCCGGGGCCGTCGCCGGGCTGCTGCTCCTGCTGGTCGCCCTGCTGCTCACACCGGCCACCCCGGCCGCCGCCCACGCGGTGCTGGTGAGCAGCAGCCCGGCCGCCTCCGCCGTGGTGCCCGAGGCGCCCGCGCAGGTGGTGATCACGTTCAGTGAGGGCGTCCGCAAGGTGCCCGGGAAGGTGCGGGTGATCGCCCCCGACGGCTCGCGGGCCGACCGGGGCGAGCCGACGTTCCAGGGCGCCGAGGTCACCATCCCGGTGGACCCGTCCGGCGGGCGCGGCACCTACCTGGTCAGCTACCGGGTCATCTCGGCCGACAGCCACCCGGTCTCCGGCGCCTTCACCTACTCCGTCGGCGCGCCGTCGGAGCCGCCCACCGACAGCGGCTCGGACAACCGGGCGAACCCGGTCACCGAGAACGCGGTGAAGGTGGCGAAGTACGCCGGCTACACCGGCTTGCTGCTGCTCGTCGGCCCGGCGCTGGTGCTCGCCGCGCTCTGGCCGCGCCGGCTGTCCCGCCGGGGACCGGCACGGCTGGCCTGGACCGGGCTGGGCCTGCTGGCGGTGGCCACGGTGGCCGAGGTGTGGCTCCAGGTGCCGTACGTCAACGGCGGCGGCCTGTTCGACGTGACCGGGTCCGGCCTGGGCGACGTGCTGGGCAGCGCCTACGGCACCACGCACCTGGTCCGGCTGGGTCTGCTCGCCGCGGCGGCGTTCCTGCTCCGGCCGCTGTTCGCCGGTCCGATCGGCCGTACCGACGGGATCATCCTGGCGGTCCTCGGCGGCGCGGCGCTGTTCACCTGGCCGCTGGCCGGGCACGCGGCGGCCTCGCCCGCGCCCGCGGTGTCGGTGGTGGTGGACGCGGTCCACCTGGGCGGCATGGCCGTCTGGCTGGGCGGCCTGGTGATGCTCGCGGTGTTCCTGCTGCGCCGGGCCGACGAGCGCGAGCTGGACGCGATCCTGCCGATCTGGTCCCGCTGGGCCGCGCTCGCGGTGGCCGCGCTGCTGCTGGCCGGCACCGTGCAGGGTCTGATCGAGGTGGCCAGCCTGCAGGCGCTGTTCGACACCACGTACGGCCGGCTCCTGCTCGCCAAGATCGTGCTGTTCGCGCTGGTGATCGGCGTGGCCGCGTACTCCCGGGCGCTGGTGCGGCGGCGGGTCGCCGCCGGGCGGCCGGGCGCGATGCGGCGCGCGGTGGTGGCCGAGCTGGTGATCACGGCGGTGGTGCTGGGCGTGTCGGCGACGCTCGTGCAGACCACCCCGGCGCGGACCGCCGCCGCGAACGTCGCGGGAACCGAGCAGGGCTACTTCTCCACCACGCTGAGCAGCCCGATCTACTCGCTGGAGGTCCAGCTGGACCCGGCCGAGACCGGCAACAACTCGATGCACCTGTACGCCTACACCAAGGACAGCCGCCCCCAGCCGGTGCAGGAGTGGAAGGTCACCGCCGCGCTGCCGTCGGCCGGGATCGAGCCGATCACCGTCCCGCTGCTGCCGCTGAGCGACAACCACGCCACCGGCGAGGTCAACCTGCCGGCCCGGGGCGACTGGCAGTTGCGCATCACCGTCCGCACGACCGACATCGACCAGGCCACGGTGACCGCCACCGTGCCGATCAAGTAACGGAAGGTCCCATCTGATGATCCGTCTCCGGCGCCCCGCGACGATCGCCGCGCTGACCCTCACCGCCGTCGCCACGGCTGTGCTCGGCCTGGCCGGTCCGGCCTCGGCGCACGTCACGATCAACCCGGCCGAGGGTACGCAGGGCGGCTACGGCCGGTTCGCGTTCCGGGTGCCGAACGAGAGCGACACGGCGTCGACAGTCAAGGTCGAGGTGAACCTGCCGGAGAACGCCCCGGTCGGCTCGGTCTCCACCATGCCGGTGGCGGGCTGGACGGTGGCGGTGGAGAAGCGCAAGGTCGACCCGCCGATCGAGGTGCACGGCAGCCAGCTCACCGAGGCGGTCTCCAAGCTGACCTTCACGGCCGCGCCGAACGGCGGCGTGAAGCCGGGCGAGTTCCAGGAGTTCCCGGTGTCGATGGGCCCGCTGCCGCAGGCCGACACGATGGTGTTCAAGGTGCTCCAGACGTACTCCGACGGCAACGTCTCCCGGTGGATCGAGGAGCCGACGCCGGGCGCGGAGGAGCCGGAGAACCCGGCGCCGGTGCTCAAGCTGGCCGCGGCGGCGCCCGCCTCGGCGGGCGCGAGCGCGCCGGCCGCCGCTGCGGCCGACGACGACGATGACGACGACGCCGGCTCCGGCGCGGCCGTCGCCCTCGGCGTGGCCGGCCTGGTCGCCGGACTGGGCGGCCTGGCCCTCGGCGGCCTGGCGTTCGCGCGTACCCGGCGGGAGCCCGCCGCGAAGTCCTGAACGTGAGCGACGCACCGGCCCGGCGGAACGATCCGCCGGGCCGGTCGCCGTCCCGGACGGGTGCCGCCGATATCCGGCGATCGGCCGACGCGCGTCGGTAAGGTCGGCCGGGTAGTTGGCTACCGAGAGGGACGACGCGAATGCGTTTCGTACGCACGATCGCCGGCATGGTGCTGCTGGCGTTGGGGATTCCGGCGCTGCTGGCGGGCGGAGGTCTCTGGCTCGCCGCCCGGCACGCCGGCCCGGACGGCGGCTTCGACGCCCGGTTCGAGCCGGTCCGCACGCCCGCCCGCGCGGTGCTGGTGACCGACGTGGACGCGTTGCTGCGCGCCGACCTGCCGCTGGCGCGCACCGGGCAGGCCCGGCTGCACCTGACTGCGCGGGACGACGACGGCCCGGTCTTCCTCGGCCTCGCCCCGACCGACCAGGTGCGAGGGTGGCTGGCCGACGTCCCGCACAGCACCGTGCGCCGCGTGGCGGTCACCCGGGGCCCGCTGCCGGTCGACCTGGACCCGGCCACCGCCGGCACCGGCGCCGCCGTGCCGATGACTCAGCCCTTCTGGGTACGCGAGGGCGTCGGCTCCCTGGAGTGGAGCCCGGCGGAGCTGTCCGGCCGGTCGCTGAGCCTGGTCGTCATGCGCGTGGACGGCGCGGACGGGCTCGACCTGCGGATGCGTGCCGAGTTGCGGGCCGGGTGGTTCCCCGGGCTGGCGTGGGCGCTGCTGGCCGGCGGGACGCTGCTGGTAATCCTCGCCGTGGTGGTGCTGCTGCGCCCGCTGCGGCCGCGCGAGGTGGTCTTCGTGGTCGAGCCGGACCAGGTGCCGGTGCTGGCCGGGCGTCTCGGCGTCACCTCGCTGAGCGGGCTGGGCCGCCAGCCGGGCCCGGCGTCGCGACCCGAGCGGCACCTGGTGGCAGTGGGCTCCGGGCCCGGTGGGCGGACCCGCGCGGCGATCGCGCCGCCCAGCCGGTGCCCCGACGGCCGGGACTGACGACGAGAACCCGAACGGCCCTCCGCGCTGCCGACGCGGAGGGCCGTTCTTCACCGGGGGATCGGTGCTACCTGGGAGAAAACTGAGGTAGTTGATACCAGATTAGCGCTGATCGCCATTTGTTGCGAGGTGTGTCCGTTCAGTCCCGGTCATCGGTTTCTCGTCCGCGTGCCGACGGATCGGCAGCGCCGCGAGCACCAGCAGGCTCAGCAGGACGTACATGTTGCGGACCACGAAGTCGACCGGGTCGTCCGTGTGCACGATGGCGGTGCCCCAGTCCTGGAACGTCACCAACCCGTACACGATCGGCAGGCCGACGACGGCGGCCAGCGCGAAGAGGCCGCCGCGACGGCGGGCCCCGGCGGGCGTCGCCGGATCGGCGTCCAGTGCCGCGTCGACGAGCACCACCACCGCGGGAATGAACCAGTACAGGTGGTGGATCCAGGTGATCGGGCTGACCAGCCCGCCCACCAGCCCGGTCAGGGTGAGACCCACCAGCGCGTCCCCCGCCCGGGCCGCGCGCGCCGCCCGCCACAGGCCGAACGCGGCCACCGCCAGCGCGAGCAGCAGCCACAGCAGCCGGTCCGGCTCGGCCGGCGCAGTCAGGCGGCTGAGCAGCCCGAACAGCGACTGGTTGCCGGTGTAGTCGGGGCGGCCCACCCGGTCGGTCACCCACAGCTCGTGAGTCCAGAAGCGCCACGAGTCGCCCGGCGCGACCGCCGCCGCCAGCAGCGTGGCCACCGCCGCTGTCACCGCCGCCACGGCCGCCGCCCGCCACTTCCGGGCGGCGAGCAGGTAGACCACGAAGATGCCGGGAAAGAGCTTGAGCGCCGCCGCCAGTCCCACGCCCACACCGGCCCAGCGCCGGCCCTGCGGTACGGCGAACAGCAGGTCGCCGAGGATCAGCACCACGAGCAGCATGTTGATCTGCCCGAGCGTGATCGTCTCGCGGGTGCTCTCCGCCGCCAGCACCAGCAGCACGGCGACGGTGAGGCCGAACCCCCGCGGCAGGTCGTGCCGCCGCAGCACCGGCAGTACCAGCCAGCGCGTGGTCACCACCACCGCGGCCACTGTCAGCACCGCGAAGGCGGCGATGGCCACCCCGAGCCGCAGATACCCGAACGGCGCCAGGAGCAGCGCCGCGAACGGCGGATAGGTGAAGTAGAGCGCCCCCTGCACCCGGTCCGGCTGGACGTAGTCGTAGAGCGGGTGCCCGGCCGCCCACCAGTCCATCGCCGACATGTAGATCTTCTGGTCGTAGTAGTCGTGCCGCAGGTTGCGCAGGTAGGGCGCCGGCATGATCGCGATCAGCGCCAGCACCACGACCACCCGGCGGGCCGTACGCCCGCCCGCGTCGTCACGGGGGACGGCGGGTGGGGCGACGGGTTCGGCTGGCACGCAGGAAACCCTAGCGGTCCACCTCGGCCGCCGGGCCGAGGCGCGGGCGCGTCGGCGGCGCGTAGTCTGTTCCGGTGGCTGATCTTCTCGTCTGGATCGACTGTGAGATGACCGGGCTCGACCTGCGGCGGGACGCCCTGATCGAGGTCGCCGCGCTCGTCACCGATCCCGACCTCAACGTGCTCGGTGACGGCGTGGACGTGGTGATCCACGCCGACGACGAGGCGCTCGACGGCATGCCGGAGATCGTGCGGACCATGCACGCCAAGTCCGGCCTCACCGAGGAGGTACGCCGCTCCACGGTGACGCTGGCCGAGGCCGAGGACATGGTGCTCGACTACGTGACCAGCTACGTGAAGGACCCGCGTACGGCCCCGCTGTGCGGCAACTCGATCGCCACCGACAGGGGTTTCCTGGCCCGCGACATGACCCGGCTCGACGCGCACCTGCACTACCGGATGATCGACGTGTCCTCGATCAAGGAGCTGTGCCGGCGCTGGTACCCGCGGGTGTACTTCGGGCAGCCGCAGAAGGGCCTGGCCCACCGGGCGCTCGCCGACATCCGGGAGAGCATCCGCGAGCTGGAGTACTACCGGCGGACCGTGTTCGTGCCGCTGCCGGGGCCGGACGTCGAGGCCGCGAAGGCGATCGCCGCCCAGCTCTGACGCCCCGGCCGAACCCGGTGGACGGGGTCGGCCGGAGTGTGGCTATGATTAGTCCGCGCACCGCCCCGGGCGACCGGAGCGGCGAGCATGGTGGCTGTAGCTCAGTTGGCAGAGCACCGGGTTGTGGTCCCGGTTGTCGTGGGTTCAATTCCCATCAGTCACCCCAACACGAAGCCCCCTCCTCCGGGAGGGGGCTTCGTCGTGTGCCGGGTGTCCCGGCGGCCGATCAGGGGGTGGGCTCGACGCTCGGCGTACCGGCGTCCGGCGTGGTGTCGTCCGACGGCGGCTCGTACGGCAGGGCGCTGCCCTTGACGTACTCGTCCCAGCTCATGTTCCAGTCGGTCCAGCCGTTGCCGTTCTGGAGCTTGCGCTCGGTGCCCTTGACGGTGATCGGGTCACCGATGCGGGTGTTGGCGAACAGCCAGTTGCCTTCCTTCATCGAGACGTTGACGCAGCCGTGCGACACGTTCGTGCGGCCCTGCACGCCCTCGGACCAGGGCGCGGCGTGGATGAACTCGCCGCCCCAGGTGAGCCGCTGGGCGTAGTCGATCTCGGTGCGGTAGCCCTCCTCCGGGCCCAGCTCCTCCAGGGTGTCGAAGACCGTGTGCCGGAGCTTCTCGATCACCACCATGGTGCCGCTGGAGGAGGGGGTGCTCTTCTTGCCCAGGCTCACCGGGATGGTCTTGACCACCTTGCCGTCGCGGGTGACAGTCATCCGCTTGGTGCGGTTGTCGACTGTCATCACGAACGACGGGCCGATCTTGACGTCGACGCTGAGGTCGGCTCGGCCGTACCAGCCGCCGCCCAGCGGCAGCCCGCCCGCCTGCACCTTGTAGCTGACCGTGCTGTTGGCCTTCCAGAACGTCTTGGGCCGGTAGCGCACCTCGGTCGGGCTCACCCAGTGCCAGATGCCCTCCTGGGCGGGCTTCGAGGTGACAGTCATCCGGCGCTGGATGTCGTCGCGGTAGTCCTCCGGGATGGCCCGGCCGAACTTCACGATCAGCGGCATGCCCACGCCCACGACCTGGTTGTCGCCCAGGAAGCTGGTGACCCGGATCTGCTTGGCCGGCTTCGCCATCGTGGTGAACGTGCTGGTCGCGGTGGCGGGCTTGCCGTCGTCACCGGTCGCGGTGACGGTCGCCGTGTACGTCTGCCCGTACTCCAGGGCCGAGGACGGCAGCCAGCTCGCGCCGTCCGCCGCGAGCGTGCCGTCGACGGCCTTGCCGGCGGCGTCCTTCAGCTCGACTGTGGTCTCCTGCGCCTCCTTCGTGGTGAAGGTGATGGCGGTGGACGCGGGCACGTCCTTGGCGTCGGCGGCGGGCTCGCTGATGGTGGCCGCCGCCTTCGGGGCCTTCTCGCCCTCGTCGCCGCCGCCCTGCCAGCTCGACGGCTTGTCGCCGCCGCCGCTGGTGCAGGCGGTCAGGGCCATCGCGGCGGCGAGCAGCCCGGCCGCCAGCGCACGGCGGCGGCCGACGCGTCGGGCGCTCGCGCCCCGGATCGGTTCGTCCTGGCCAGCTCGCATGAGTCCCTCACAAAGTGATGCCGTGCCCCGTCGTCTCTGGTCAGACGCGCCGGAGCGGGTACGCGTTGCCGGACGTGAAACGGAACACCCTGCGCGGGTGTAACGATTCCGCCGTCGTCCGGCGCTTTGTCGGAGGTGGCATGTCCGACCACGTTACGCCGGTCAGAACGGCGCCGGCTGCCCGCCCTGCGGAACCGGCAGCGCGCTGCCGGCGACGAACTGCGACCAGCTCATGCTCCACGCCGTCCAGCCGTTACCAGGGGCCAGGCGGCGTTCGGTGCCCTTCACCGTGATCGGGTCACCCACCATCGTCTTGCCGAACAGCCACCGGCCGTTGGCCATCGACACGTTGACGCAGCCGTGCGAGACGTTGCGGCGCCCCTGCACGCCCTCGGACCACGGAGCGGCGTGGATGTACTCGCCACCCCAGGTGATCCGCTGGGCGAAGTCGATCTCGGTGACGTAGCGGTTGGCCGGGTCGGGCTCGCTGCGGGTGTCGAAGACGGTGGACTCCTTCTTCTCCATCACCACCATCGTGCCGCTGGAGGAGGGGGTGCTCTTCTTGCCCAGGCTGACCGGCAGCGTACGGATGACAGTGCCGTTCTCGGAGACCGTCATCTGCTTGGTCGCGTTGTCCACGGTCATCTCGAACGCGCGGCCGATCTCGGCGGTGGCGCTGCGGTCGATGTTGCCGTAGCGGCCGTTGCTCAGCGGGATCCCGGCCAGCGCCAGCCGGACCGTGATCGTGGTGCCGGTCTTCCAGTACTCCGGGGCCCGGTAGTACGCCTGGGTGCCGTTGTCGACCCAGTGCCAGGCGCCGGGCTGCGGCGGGTCGGTCTGCACGAACATCCGCTTCTGCACCGCCGCCCGGTCCTTCTTCGGGATGCCCGGGGAGAACTCGGCGACCACGGGCATGGCCACCCCGTACGTCTTGCCGCTGAACATGTAGAGGCCGGAGCCGATCATCGACTTGGGCTTGGCCATCGTGGTGAACGTGCTGGTGCCCTGGTAGGTCCGGCCGTCCTTGCCGGCGCCGGTGACCGTGGCGGTGTACTTGGTGCCGTACTTCAGCGCGGCCGACGGCACCCAGCTGGAGCCGTCGCGCCGCATCCGCCCGGCGACGCTGGCGCCGTCGGCGGTGGCGAGCGCCACCTTCGACACGGTGCCGCCGCCGGGGATGCGGGCGCTGATCTCGGTGCTGACCGGCCGGCCGCTCGCGCCGTCGGCCGGGCTCACCGTCAGCGGCGGCGCGGCGGCGCTGTCGCTGGGTGCGACGCTGGGGTCGGGCGCGGAGGACGAGACGCCGCCGACCTGCTGCTGGCCGGGCACGAACTCCGGCTTCTTCCCCTCGTCGCCGCCGCTGCCGCACCCGGTCAGTGCCAGCGACGCCGTCAGGACCAGGGCGCCCACCGTCGCCCCGGCCCGCGCGAACCTGCCCATGCCCACCCCTGTCCTCGCGTGCCTGGCGGACATCGTGCCGTATCGACGCTCCCGCGCCCGCCCCCGCGCCGGATCAGGTGACCGTTTTGGCCGCTTTCGCCGGTTAAGCTCGTCCGAAGGGTGGACCCCGGTATCGGATTGGAACCCGCCTCGGCGGGCGTGCTAATCTTCTTCCCGTTGTCAGCGAGCGCCGCTAGCTCAACTGGCAGAGCAGCGGACTCTTAATCCGCGGGTTCGGGGTTCGAGTCCCTGGCGGCGCACCAACGAGCAAGGCCCTGACCAGGCGTTCACGCCGGCCGGGGCCTTTTTCGCGTACGGTGCCCCGGTGCGCGCCGGGGTGGCCGCCCGTGGGTGGGACGCCACGTGCGTCACACCGGCCGCAGGGCACCCATGACGTTCCACCGAGGCGCGGTCCGCCCGTCGGCGCCGCTTGTGCGGTCGCCCTAATCTGATCATGATCGTAACGGCCACGATGGATGGTCGGGTGACGACGATCAGGACGGGAGAGACATGAAAGCCTTCGGACGGCCGCGGATCCGCAGCCTCGTCGCCGCCACCTCGGTCGTGGGCGCCTTGGTGCTCGGTCTGGGTGCGCCCGCGTACGCGGACTACTCGAGCCCGACCTACTCGACGTTGAAGGCCTGCAACGAGGCCCGGCCCAAGTACCAGTCGTCGTGGACGAAGCCGCAGGCGTGCCGTCCCATGTACAACTGGGACGGCACGAAGGTGATCGGTTACGCGTTCCTGGTGAAGACCCAGGGCTAGTGCGGTCGCCCGCCGGGCTGCCAGGAGCGGCACCGGCGGGCGTCCACCCGCCTTCGGCATCGCTCCTCGCGCCAGGGAGGGACAGTGCGCGCCGTACCCGCCGGCAGCTCGGACACGATCCTCGTCTGCATCCGGGGCAACTCCGGCTCGGGCAAGAGCAGCATCGCCCGGGAGCTGCGACGCCGGCACGGCCGGGGCTGCGCCCTCGTCGAACAGGACTACCTGCGTCGCATCGTCCTGCGCGAACGGGACAAGCCCGGCGGCGTGGCGCCCGCCCTGATCGAGCAGACCGTCCGGTTCGCCCTCGACCACGGCTACCACGTGGTCCTGGAAGGCATCCTGTACACCGGCCGCTACCGCGACGTGCTGACCTCGCTGCGGGACGGTCACCGGGGGCGGTCGCTGTTCTGCTACCTCGACGTGTCGCTGGCCGAGACGCTGCGACGGCATCTGACCCGCCCGCAGGCCGCTGACTTCACCGCCGCGCAGATGAGCGGCTGGTACGCCGCGCACGACGTCCTGGGCTGGCCCGGCGAACTCGTCCTCCCGGAGAGCGCCGGTCTGGACCAGGCCGTGGAGGCGATCGCGGCTGCCTCCGGACTGCCTCAGGACGGGTGCGACGACGACAGGCGCTAGCCGGCGTCATTTGCCCTTCCGGTTACTGCAAGGGGCAGTCTGGGGTCATGTTGTCGATCAGCGAGTTCAGCCAGATGTGCCACCTGTCCCCGCAGGCGCTGCGCTTCTACCACGCCGAGGGGCTGCTCGTGCCCGCCGGGATCGACGACCGGACCGGCCACCGCTCGTACGCCTTCGACCAGGTGGAACGGGCCATGCTGATCACCTTGCTGCGGGACACCGGGATGAGCGTCAAGCTGGTCCGGCGCGCCCTCGACGAACCGGACCAGGCGGTCGCCCTGCTCGACCGGCACAGCGACGAGGTCAGCCGGCAACGGCAAGCTCAGGCCGACGCCATCGCTGCGGCCCGCGCCGTCTTCGAGGCGCAGCCCGAACCGCGGTTGCGGCACGTGCCGGCCACGACTGCGGTGGCGCGGCTCGTGCCCGGCACACCGCTGGGCCGGGACGCGCAGGAGTGGGACCGGGCCGAGGAGATCATCACGGCGGCGGCGGCCGACCTGGTCACCACCGTGCGGCAGGCCGGCGTCACCTGCCGGGGTGAGCCGTGGCGGACGCTGGCACTGGAGACGCCGGAGCAGGACCGGCGCGTACTCGACGGCACCGGGCCGTTCTGGACGGTCAAGGTCGCTGTGGATGGCACCCCGGAGACACTGCCGTCCCTGCCCGCCGGCCTGATCGTGCAGACGCCCGACGCCCACGACGAGCTGTCCATCTTCATGCCGGGCCGCAACACGATGGCCAAGTACTGCACTGTGGTCCTGCGCCTGCTCGACGCCGCCCCTGTCGACGGCGACCGGTTCGTGAACCTGGCGCGTCTGCGTCAGGAGGTCCGCCCCGACGGCGTGCTGAGCAGCGCGCCCGTCGAACGCCGGCCGGGGTCACCCACGGAGGACCTTGAGCGCTGAACCCGCCCGCAGCCCGGATGTCAGAAGGTCGGCCAACCCTGACGAAATCGGTGCCCCAGTGCTTTCGACTGGTAATCGTCTTCGCCGATTGCCTCGCTCGCGTCGCGCATGATGATCACCGACGCGTCACTCCGCGGACGAGGGCGATCCCGACGCCCGAATGAGGCGAATATCGCTCGGTGTTCTGACGACACGAATCGGTTTTCCGTTGTCGCTGTTCGGTGCTCCGTGCTGGACCGATGACCTGCCCGAGCGGCTGGCGTGATGCCGCCCGCCGCCATTTCGGTGCGTCCATGAGTCTGATTGGTCCGGCACTGTCTCCCGATGGGCGAGTGCCGCATCGGCTGATTGTTCGATCAATGGCAACTACGCCGTGTCATATTCGAAGATGGTGATGCGTGAAAGTAGTTCGCAATGGTGAAGTGGCCCGTGCGGCGTCAGTTGACTGCGGCAACCATCTACTGATCTGCGGTTTTGAAGATCGATCCGACCGCCTGACGCCACCACTCGTGGGTGCGGCAGTCGCCGAACGCTCCAATGTGGAAGACGCAATCGACTACCGAGCGTGTTGATCGATCGATGGGATGTCCAGTTCGCCGTAATCCGTCCTGACAGAACGTGTCCGACCTTGTGCGCTGAGGCAGGACGCCCTTAGAGTCCCGCTCGCACAACTGGAAAGCACACGGGGGAGGGTTTGTGGCACGTCGAGTGACGGCCACTGTCCGTTCGTGCCTGGCTGCGGGCGTCGCCGTACTGACGGCGGCCGCGTTGGCGGGCGTACCGGGAGAACCGGCGGAGTTTCTCGCCGCTGGACCGGACGGCGTGACAGGTGGCGTGGAGAGCCGGACCGATGAGGCGGTGTCCCTTCGGGCCGCCCGCGAGTCCGGCAAGCCGGTGCAGGTCAAGAGCCTCACATCGGAGACCACCGAGGTCTTCGCCCTACCGGACGGTCAGTTCCGGGCCGAGCTTTCGGTCGGCGCGAGCCGGATCCGGCGCGGTGACCAGTGGGTTCCGGTCGATCTGACCCTGCGCAAGGGCGCGGACGGGCGGATTGCCGCCGTCGCCCACCCGTTCGATCTGGTCGTCTCCGGCGCGCAACCGAGCGGGACGCAGGAGCTGGCAGTCCTCGGCCACGGGGCCGACCGGCTCGCGGTCGGCTGGGCCGGTCGGCTGCCCGAGCCGAAGCTGGACGGCGGACGGGCCACCTATGTCGACACGCTGCCCGGGGTGGACCTGATCGTCGAAGCGACCCGCGCCGGGATGGAGGCGTTCTTCGTCGTCAAGGACCGCAGCGCCGTGAAGCAGGTCGCCCGACTCACGCTGCCGATCACCGGGCCGAACGCCGCCCGGGCGGTCCGCGACGCCGGCGGCAACACCGCCATCCAGGACACCGCCGGCCGGGTGGTTGCGCGCACTCCCGCACTGCGAATGTGGGACGCGCGGGTCGACGCGCTCGGCAATCCCACCGCCGAGACGGCGGTTGCATCCACGATCGCCCCTGCCGCCGGGGCCCGTGGAACCGGCCGGCTCGACCTGACGCTGACCCCGGACATGCGCTGGCTGACCGACTCCGAGCGGGAGTATCCGATCGTCATCGACCCGACGATCAACCCGCTGTACACCACCTTCGACACGTTCATCCAGGCCGGCGACACGGTCAACCGGGGCGGCACCGACGACCTCCGACTCGGTCGGCTCGGTCCGACCGGGCCCGTCACCCGGTCCTTGCTGCGCTGGGACACCGCGGCCCTCGTCGGCAAGCAGATCACCTCTGCCACCGTCTCGTTCTGGAACTGGTGGTCGCCCCTGTGCGAGGGCCGGTCGTGGGAGCTCTGGACCGTGGGGGCCGTGGCCGACGACATGATCTGGGATACCCAGCCGGCATGGAACAACCAGGAGGCGACCACCCTGGCGACTGCCGGCTACGACGCCAGTTGCAACGACGCCTGGGTCGGGATCAGCGGTACCAAGTTCTTCCAGCGCGCGGCGAACGCCGGTGACACCCGCGCCGACATGGGCCTACGGGCCACCGACGAAACCGATTCGAAGTCCTTCAAGCAGTTCCGCTCCCGCAACGCGACCGCCAGTGCCGAGGTGCCCAAGGCCAGCGTCACCTACAACTCGTGGCCGACCGTGACGGCGCGGTCGACCGTCCCTGCCACCACGTGCGCGACCGGGTCGGGTCGTCCGCTCGTCAACACCCTCACGCCGCAGCTCAAAGCAACAGTCACCGATGGTGACGGCACCGCGATGACTGTCACCTTCGAGTGGTGGGCGATGAACGCCGACGGGCCGATCGGTGCGGCGAGCCTCAGCGGCGTCGCCTCCGGGGCTACCGCCGCCGCGACCGTGCCGGCCGGGGCCTTCGTCGACGGCGGCATCTACCGCTGGCGGGTGAAGGCCGCGGACGGGGTCAGCGGCAGCGACATCTGGTCGTCGTTCTGTGAGATGCAGGTGTACACCACGGCCACTCCGGTCACCGGTTGCACCGGCGGAACGGACAGCGACTTCAACGGCGACGGCGTCGCCGACATCGCGATCGCCGACCCGGAGGCCACTGTCAACGGCCAGATCCGTGCTGGCCGGATCAACGTCACGTACGGCGGCGGCACGACGGTGCACACCCTGCACGAGGGTGGGGCCAACATGCCCGGTGCAGCCGAGGCGGGTGACCGCTTCGGCACGTCGATCGCCGCGTACGACGCCAACAACGACGGGTGCACCGACCTGGCGGTCGGCGTGCCGAACCAGGCCGTCAGCGGCCAGGCCCAGGCCGGTGTCGTGTACGTACTGCTCGGATCACCCGCCGGCCTCGCGCAGGGCCCGCCCGCCCTCTCGTACCACCAGGACAGCGCCAACGTCCCCGACGCGGCCGAGGCGTACGACTGGTTCGGCTACGCCGTGGCCGGCAGCCGGACAGCCAGCGGTGAGCCGTACCTCGTCATCGGCGCGCCCGGTGAAGGGCTGGCCAACCCGGTCACCGGGATCGTGCATTACATGCGCGGCACCGTGAACGTGGCAATGTCCCAGGGCAGCGGCATCCCGGGCGCGGCCGAGATCGACGACCGGACGGGCTATGCGGTAGCCGCCTCCACCCACCACTGGGCGGTCGGTTCCCCGGGCGAGGCGATCGGCACCGAGGCCTTCGCCGGAGCGGTGAACGTCTTCAGCCACACGCTGAGCAACGGGCTGCCGACCCTCGCCGCCGGCCTGGAGCAGAACGTCGCCAACGTCTCGAACGACGCCGAGGCCAACGACAACTTCGGCAAGTCGATCTCGATCGCGCCGTACCGGCCCGTCGGTGCTCCCGCCGGCCAGGCCGACTCGCTGGTCGTTGTCGGTGTGCCGGGTGAGGACCTGGTCGTCGCGGCCACCAACACCCCGGCGCCGGACGCCGGGCTGGTGCACCGGTTCCACGTCACGGCCGCGAACACCTTCACCGAACTGCCCGCGATCACGTACGCCTCGGAGGACGGCGACTACCTCGGCGAGAAGGTCGTGGTGGTGAACACCGCGCCGGGCAGTGAGGGCACCAACGCGACGATGTTCGTCGCGATCGGCGTGCCGGGTGAGGACGCGGGCACGTCGGTGGCCGACTCCGGACGGGTACGTGTCTTCCCGGCGCTGGCTAATCCGATCGGCACCCCGACCACGCTGCACCGGGAATCGGGCGGCATGCCGGGGACGGCCGGCGCCCAGGAACTGGTCGGCACCTCGCTCTCGGCCACCTCGCAGCGGCTCTATGTCGGCACTCCCTACGGTGCCGACGCCGTCTACGGGTTCACCTGGTCCGACCTGAGCGCGGGCAACACGGTCCCGAGCGTCACCTGGCAGCCGGGACAGGGCGGTCTCCCCACCGGGCACAGCGCGTTCGGGGCGGCGATCAGCTGATGAAGACCATCGACATGAGCAGTTATCCAGCGGGGGAGGACCAGAGGGTGGCCCGTCGTACGAGAAAACGGGGCCGGGTGTTCACGGTCGGCCTCACGCTGGGCCTCGCCGGCCTGATGTCCACTGCGGTGTTCGTCCAGCCGCCGGAGCCGGCGCCGCGCACCGCCGCGGCCTCGGAGGACCTCGTCCGGGACACCGAGGCCGAGGCGCTGGTGGCCGCGAGGGCACTCAACCAGCCGGTCGAGGTGCTGGCGCACCGCACGGAGTACCGCGACGTCTTCGCGCAGCCGGACGGCACGCTCATCGCCAACGGCCACACGCAGCCGGTGCGGGTCACCCAGGGGGACGCCTGGGTACCCGCGGACTCGACCCTTGTGGTTCAGCCCGACGGCTCGTACGCCCCGGCGGCCGCGCTGCTCGGCATGCAGCTCTCCCAGGGCGGCACCGCACCGCTGATGGTGGTCACCCGGGACCAGAAGAGCATGACCCTGACCTGGCCGCACGGGCCGCTTCCCGCTCCCGTGATCGAGGAGAGCAAGGCGACCTACCCGAACGTGTTCCAGGATGTCGACCTGGTCACGAACGTCACCGTCGAGGGCTTCTCGCACGTACTGGTGGTGAAGACGCCGGAGGCGGCCGATCTGCCGGAGCTCCAGAATCTCCGGCTCGGGGTCGCCGCGGTGGGTCTGACCATCGAGGAGACGGCCGAGGGTGGCGTGGTCGCCCTGGACCCGGTCACCGACAACCCGGTCCTGGAGGCGGACGCGCCGACCATGTGGGACAGCGGAAGCCAGGAGGGGGGCGATGCGGCCGCGGCGCGGTCGCTGGACACCTCGTCGACCGACCCGGGCGCGGCCTCGGCCGAGGGACCGGGCGACACGTCGGAGGTGGCTCCGGTCGGCCTCGACTACTCGGACAACACCCTCACCCTCACCCCGGACCGGTCCATGCTGACCGATCCGGAGGCCTCGTTCCCGCTGTACATCGACCCGGTATGGCAGAGCAGCACCAACAGCGCCTGGGCGATGGTGGACAGCGGCTACCCCAACGAGGAGTACTGGAAGTTCGACGGCAAGCGGCACGAAAGGATCGGCCTCTGCCCCAGCTCCTGCAACAACTCGAAGGTCAAGCGCCTGTTCTACCGGCTCGCCACGCCGTACTCGGGCAAGACGATCCTGGAGGCCACCTTCCGGGTCACCCTGCAGCACGTCTACAACTCGACCGCCCGGGCGGCGGCGCTCTACCTGATGCCGGCCGGGATCACCTCCTCCACCAACTGGAGCAACCAGCCCGGCGGCTCGGGCTGGTCCGGAGCGACGCACCTCGCCACCAGCTCACCGACCAAGACGCAGGCCACCTGTACCTCCACCAACCAGAACACGGAGTGGAACGCGAAGGCCGCGGTGCAGCAGGCGGTGACCAAGGGCTGGAGCAACGTGACCCTCGGCCTGCGGTCGGTCAGTGAGAGCGACTCGACGCACACCAAGCGGTTCTGCGACAACGGCGTCCTCTCGGTCCGCTACAACCGGGCGCCGGTGATCGCCAACCTCAACGAACTCACCATGTCCCCCGGCGGGCAGTGTGTCTACGGCTCCGGCGCGCCCTACGTGGACGTGCCGCCGCGGCTGAACGCGGTGCTGCGGGACCCGGACCACTCCTCGGCCCACACCGAGCAGATCAAGGCCGAGTTCAAGGTGACCTGGACGCCGGCCGGCGGGACGCTGCAGACGCGCTCGTACACCACTCCGCTGAAGGCCAGCGGATCGGTCTTCTCGTACACGGTCCCGAGTGACATCGCGCAGAACGTCCCCATCTCCTGGGAGGTACGGGCCAGCGACAACACCAGCTGGGGTCCGTGGAGCAGTGAGGGCTCGCGCAACGTCTGTCAGTTCCTCTACGACAAGACCAGCCCCAGCGCGCCCGACGTCGACTCCGCGGTGTACCTGCCGCAGGACGCGGCCGACAACGGGACGGCGAGCGCGTCGAACTGCATCGAGAGCGACGAGTGGCTGGGTTCGATCGGTGTACCCGGCAACTTCGTCTTCGACTCCGCCGCCACGGACGTGGTGGAGTACCGGTACGGCTTCAACACCAACCCGGCGCCGGGCGTGAACGTGCTTCGGCCCACCACCGACGGCGGCCCGGTCACCCTGCCGAACTGGTACCCGGACAAGGAGGGCCCGCGGACGATCAACGTCCAGGCCGTCGACCGGGCCGGCCGGTCGAGCAGCATCGCCTCGTGCACGTTCCGGGTGGGCAAGCGACCGCCGACCGCCCAGTGGTCGCTCGGCGAGGTCGCGGGCGAGGACGGCGCCGGCGACGGGCTCGGTGACAACGACGCGACGGCCGGAAGCGGCGTCACGTTCGGGGTCGAGGGTCCGGGTGGGACGTCCGACACGGCCGCCCGGTTCGACGGGACGGCCGACGCCCACCTCACGACCAGCAAGCCGGTCCTGACCGACACATCGGCGAGCTTCGCCGTGACCGGCTGGTTCAAGATCGACGATGCCGGCCGCCGGCAGGTGGCGGTCAGCCAGGACGGCACCGGTGAGCCCGGGTTCGCGCTGGGGGTCGAGGGAGGAACCTGGTTCTTCCGGATGCCGGTCAACGACGTCAACTCACTGGGCCGCTGGCAGGTGGACGGTGCGGCGGCCACCACGGGTTGGACGTACGTGTCCGCCATCTTCGACGGTGCGAAGAAGGAGATGTCGCTCCAGGTCGGGAACAACGCCCCGCGCGTCGCCCAGCGCAGGTCGCTGACCAAGTCGCGCGGTCCGCTCCAGATCGGCCGTGTGCTCACCAAGAGCGGTTACGCCGACAACTGGGGAGGGGCGATGGCGGACGTCTCGGTCTTCGACCGGCTGATCATCGCCGACGAGGTCACCGGTCTGCAGAAGACCGCTCCGAGCCGTAAGGCGTACTGGCGGTTGAACGCGGAGACCAGCAAGGTCAGCCCCGAGGAGCGCGGTGGAGCGGGGCTCACCCTGGGCACCGGTGCGACCATCTTCAAGCACCCGGTCCTGTCCCTGCTCGGCGGTGGTCACCTCGCGCTGACCGGTAACGCGGACAGCTATGCCAGCACATCGACCAACGCGGACATGGCGGGCAGTTTCTCGATCAGCGCCCGGGTCAAGCTGACCAGCAACTGTGCCGGTACCCCGATGACCGTCTTCTCGCAGAAGGGCACCAACGGCAGCTCGGTCGTCGTGCGCTGCAACAACGCCGGGCAGTGGGAGCTGGCGATGGCGAGCACCGACACGGTGGCGCCGGAGTGGACCACGAAGGCCACCGACGAGGCGCCGAAGCTGGTCGGCAAGGGTGACCATCTGACCCTCGTCTACAACGGCTACGCCCGCGAAGTGACCCTGTACGTCAACGGGTCCTTCACCGAGGCGATCCAGCTGGTGTCGCCGTTCGTCGCCACCGGCGGGGTGCAACTGGGTCGCGCCTGGCTCGACGGCGCCTTCAAGGAGCACCTGTCCGGCGCCGTCGACGACGTCCGGGTCTACGACGGTGTCGCCGACAAGGTCCTGATCGAGAAGCTCAACGTCCAGGTCCGCGAACAACTCTCGCTCTGACGTGACAGGCGGTGGGTCCGCCCGCTCCCGGGCGGGCCCACCGGCACGCGAGACCTTTCCCGTTCTTCTCCCGTAACCCCTGGAGGGGTGATGTTCTCCCGACTCCTGGTCCGGTCCGGCGGGTTCGTCCGCCACACCGTACGACCGGTTTCCTGGGCGATGGCCGGTGTCATGGCCGCCGGCTTCATCCAGATCGCGACCCCACCCGCCTCGGCCGAGGCGAAGCCGAACCGTCCGTCGACCTCGGACGCGTCCAAGGTCCTGCCCAAGCGCGACCCGCTGCCGGCCAAGCCGAAGGCGGCCAACCCGGCGGTTGCTGCCGCCTCCACCGCCCCGGCGAAGGTCACCTGGCCCGCCGCTGGCGCCGCGGACATCACCGTGCCGGCGCCCGCGTCGGCCCGCTCCACCGCCGGCTCTTCGAAGGCCCCGGCGGCCACCGCCAAGATCGGTGGCCTGCCGGTCGCGGTGTCGGCCGCACCCGCCGCCGCGCCGGACTCGGCCCGCCCGGCGGCCTCCGCTCCCGGCAAGGTACGCATCGAGGTGCTCGACCGGAAGGCCTCGGAGAAGGCCAAGGTCGACGGCCCGATCGTCCGGCTCGACCGGGCCGACGGTCAGGCCGCCGCCGGGAACGTCCGCCTCGACCTCGGCTACGGCGGGGTCGCCGGTGCGTTCGGTGGCGACTTCGGCGCCCGGCTGCGGCTGGTCCGCCTGCCGGAGTGCGCGCTGACCACGCCGGAGAAGGCCCAGTGTGCCCCGGTTCCGCTGCCGACGACGAACGACAGCGCCGCCGAGACGCTCTCCGCCGAGGCGGGCACCGGTGCGCTCTTCGCCATGACCGCCGCCGACTCCTCCTCGCAGGGCGACTACGGCGCCACGAAGCTGTCCCCGTCGTCCAAGTGGTCGGTGGCCCCTTCCACGGGTGGCTTCTCCTGGAGCTACCCGCTGCGGAGCCCGCCGGTGCCGGGCGGCGGTGCACCGCCGATCGCGCTTGCCTACTCGTCGCAGTCGGTCGACGGCCGGACCGCGACGACCAACAACCAGGGTTCGTGGATCGGTGAGGGCTTCAACTACGAGCCCGGGCACATCGAGCGCCGGTACAAGCCCTGCTCGGACGACGGGCACGACCAGTACGCCGACCAGTGCTGGGCGTACGACAACGCGACCATCCTGCTCAACGGCAAGTCGACGGAACTGGTCAAGACCGGTGACACCTGGCGGTTCGGGACCGACGACGGCTCGAAGGTCGAGCGGCTCACCGGCGCGGTGAACGGTGACAACGACGGCGAGTACTGGCGGGTCACCACCACCGACGGCACCCAGTACCACTTCGGCCTGAACCGGCTTCCCGGCTGGACCTCCGGCAAGGAGGAGACCGGCTCGACCTGGACCGTGCCGATCTACGGCGACGACTCGGGCGAGCCCTGCTACAACGCGACGTTCACGTCGGCCTACTGCGACCAGGCGTGGCGCTGGAGCCTCGACTACGTCAAGGACCGCTACGGCAACGTCACCTCGTACTTCTACGAGAAGGAGATCAACTACTACGCCCGGGGCAAGAAGACCGACGTCAACGGTGTCCCGTACGTCCGGGGCGGCTGGCTCAAGCGGGTCGACTACGGCCAGCGACACGAGGCCGTCTACACGACCAACGCCCCCGCCCGGGTGCGCTTCGAGACCAAGGAACGGTGCCTGCCGTCCGGCAACGTCGACTGTGACCCGCAGGATCTGAACACCACCACCGCGCCCTACTGGCCGGACGTGCCGTTCGACCGGAACTGCGCCAAGGACACCAAGTGCAAGCTCGACCAGATCACCCCGACGTTCTGGACCCGGGCCCGGTTGACCGGCATCACCACCGAGATCCGCGAGGGCACCGGCTGGACGCCGGTGGACAACTGGAAGCTCGACCACCTGCTCACCGACAACGGTGACGGTTCGCGGACCCTCTGGCTCCACAAGATCACCCACACCGGTCTCTACGGGCCGGGCGCCGACATCGCCATGCCGTCGGTCGAACTGGGCGGCCTGCAGCTGCCCAACCGGATCGACCGCGACGGCGACAACATCGCCCCGCTGGTCCGCTTCCGGCTGGCGACCGTGTGGACCGACGCCGGTGGTCAGATCGACGTCAACTACGCCACCCCGGACTGCACCAAGAGCACGCTGCCCACGCCGGGCAACAGCACCAGGCGTTGCTATCCGGTGAAGTGGAACCCGCTCGGCAGCGGCGACCCGATCACCGACTGGTTCCACAAGTACGTGGTCGAGCAGGTCGTCGAGACCGACCGCACCGGCGGGGCGCCGGACATGGTGACCCGCTACCAGTACCTGGACGGTGCGGCCTGGCGGCACGCCGACCCGGACGGCATCTCCGACCCGAAGGACCTGACCTGGAGCGACTGGCGCGGTTACGGCCGCGTGATCGTCACGGCCGGCGACGGTCAGGTCCAGACGACCAAGACGGAGTACCGCTACCTGCGCGGCATGCACGGCGACAAGGATCCGGACGGCGGCACGCGTACCGTCAGCGTCGCCGACTCCACCGGCGGGAGCCACACCGACCACAATGAGTTCTCCGGCCACCAGTTGGAGAGCATCGTCTACGACGGCGCCGACGCGGTCAGCAAGAGCATCGCCGTCCCGTGGCGGCACAACACCGCGACGGAGACCCACAGCTGGGGCAGCAAGAAGGCCTGGTTCATCAACACCACCACCGCCCGGAGCCTGGTCGCCCTGGCCGCCGGCGGGTGGCGGGAGACGAAGCAGACCTCGACCTTCGAGACCAGCTTCGGCCGGGTGACCGAGACCGAGAACGAGGGTGACGTGGCGGTCACCGGCGACGAGGCCTGCAGCCGGACCACGTACGCCGACAACGCGACCGCCCACCTGTACAGCCTGGTGTCACGGGTCGAGTCGGTGTCGGTGGCGTGCTCGGCCACCCCCGACCGCAGCAAGCAGGTCATCTCCGACACCCGGACGCTCTACGACGGCAAGGCGTTCGGCGTCGCGCCGACGCTGGGCAACCCGACCCGGACCGAGCGGCTGAAGAGCCACAACGGCACGACGGCCACCTACATCCGCGCCTCGGAGGGCACGTTCGACGCGTACGGCCGGCCCTTGACCGCCGTCGACGCGCTGGGCCGGGTCACGAAGACCGTGTACACGGACACCAACGGCCTGACCACCAAGGTCAAGGAGACCAACCCGCTGCAGTTCGTCACCACCACCGACTACGCCCCGGCGTGGGGTGTGCCGGTCGGCCAGGTGGACCAGAACGGCCTCAAGAGCGTCCTGGAGTACGACGCCCTGGGCCGGCTGGCGAAGGTCTGGATGCCGGACCGGACGGGCGCCAGCGGGCTGGAGCCGAGCATCCGCTACAGCTACCTGGTCCGCACGGACAAGCCGGTCGCCATCAAGACCGAGCGGCGGCAGAACGACGGCTCCTACAGCGTCGAGTACAAGCTGCACGACGGTCTGCTCCGGCCCCGCCAGGTGCAGTCGGAGGGCCCGGACGGCACCCGTACGGTCGCCGACACCTTCTACACCGGCACCGGCCAGCTGGCGAAGACGTACGCGACGTACACGGTCGCGGGCACGCCCACCGACGTGATCTACCCGGCCGTCAACGGTGACGTCAACGGCCAGACGCTGTACGTCTACGACGGCGCGGACCGGGTCACGGCGGAGATCTTCGCGGTCGCGGGCAACGAGAAGTGGCGCACCACGACCACCTACGGCGGCGACCGGGTTTCGGTCGACCCGCCGGCCGGCGGCACCCCGACGACCTCGATCACGAACGCCCTGGGCAAGACCACCGAACTGCGGCAGTACAAGGGCAGCGGTCCTACGGGCGACTTCGACAAGACCGAGTACACCTACACGCACGCCGGGCAGCTGAAGACGGTCAAGGACCCGGCCGGCAACGTCTGGTCCCACGAGTACGACCAGTTGGGCCGCAAGACGAAGTCGATTGACCCGGACGCCGGCACGTCGACGTCCGGCTACGACGACCTGGACCGGCTCACCAGCACCACGAACGCCCTCAACCAGACGATCAGCACGAAGTACGACGAGATCGGCCGCAAGATCGCCGTCTACAAGGGGGCCGCCGACACCGGGGAGCTGCTGAGCAGCTGGACGTACGACCTGGAGATGCTCGGTGAGCTCTCCTCGACGAGCCGCTGGATCGAGGGACACGAGTACGCCACGTACTTCTCGATCTACGACGAGTTCTACCGGCCGCACGCCACCTACTACTCCGTGCCCGAGCACGCCGGTGCCGAACTGGCCGGCTTCTACACCTTCGGCACGGAGTACAACCGGGACGGCAGCATCCAGTCGGTGAGCATGTCGGACGGCGGTGGGCTGCCGTTCGAGACGATCGCCTACACCTACGACGATCTTGAGCGCCTGACCGCGACGACCGGTGACGCCCCTTACCTGACCGACGTCGAGTACGCCGGCACCGGCGAGGTACTGCAGACCGAGGCTCGGGTGGGCACCCGGAAGGTCTGGTCGACCTACGAGTACGAGCAGGGCTCCAAGCGGCTCACCCGGCAACGGCTGGACCGCGAGTCGGCCCCGGTCGTGGACATCGACGCCCGCTACACGTACGACCAGTCCGGCAACATCCTGCGGATCGCCAACAACCCGTCCGGGACGCAGGACACGCAGTGCTTCACGTACGACTACCTGCGCCGGATGGAGCGGGCCTGGACGTCGGCGAGCACCGCGACCGACCCGTGCGCCGGTGGGCCCTCGGTCACCGGGGTGGGCGGCGTGGCCCCTTACCACCACGCCTACACCTTCGACGTCACGGGCAACCGCAAGACCGAGGTCCAGTACGGGACCAACGGCACTCCGCTCATCGAGCGCAGCTACACCTATCCGGCCGCCGGCCAGGCGCAGCCGCACACGCTGAGCCAGATGACGGAGAAGACTCCGCAGGGCGACCGGCTGTACTCGTACGAGTACGACGCGGCCGGCAACACGAAGAAGCGGACGAGGGCCGGCGAGGACCAGACCCTGGTCTGGGACGCCGAGGGCAACCTCGAGTCGGTCACCGAAGCCGGCAAGAAGACCAGCTTCCTCTATGACGTCGACGGCTCCCGGATGCTCCGCAAGGAGCCGGCCTCGACCACGCTCTACCTGCCGGGCATGGAGATCCGGCTGAACCACCAGACCCGGTCCACCGACGCCACCCGGTACTACGCGCTTCCGGGCGGGGCGAGCCTGGTCCGCAAGGTGGACGGCCTCCGGTACGTCGCGAACGACCACCACGGCACCGGCCAGGCAGTCGTGGACCAGAGCGGCGCTGTCACGCATCGGCGGATGACCCCGTACGGCGAGAACCGGGGCGCTTCGCCAGGTCAGTGGCCGACAGAGAAGGGCTTCGTCAACGGGAACATCGATTCCACGACAGGCCTGGTCAACATCGGCGCGCGGGAGTACGACACGATCACCGGCCGGTTCATCTCGGTCGACCCGATCATCGACGTCAACGACCCGCAGCAGATGAACGGGTACGCGTACGCCAACAACAACCCGATCTCGTTCTCCGACCCGGACGGTCTCAAGGCCTGCTCCGACGACGCCTGCGGGCCGGGCGCCGACTACGAGGACATGTACGGCAACTACCACAAGGTCAAGGGCCACAACGACGGTTGCGGTGGTTGCTCGGGCGCGTACGACCCGGACGAGCCCACGATCAACGTCCACAACAACCCGCGGGCATCAGCGGAGGAGCGGGCCGCGGCCGCGCGGGCGGCGGCGGAGAAGGAGAGGCAGCGGCGGATCGCCGCGGCCAAGGCGAAGATGCTCAACGCCGCCAAGGCCCTGGCGAAGATCCTGATGGACGAGTTGGGCATCACCGATGCCCTGGACTGCTTCCTCAAGGGCGACATGGGCGGCTGCCTGGCCACGGCAGTCAACGTCGCGGGTGCGGCGATCGGTGGTGCGCTGGGCAAACTCGCAGTCAGATACGGCGCTCCATGGAAGTGGAAGAAACTCGCCAACCTGACCAGTCGGGTCAAGGGCCTGCTCATCGACCTGGTCGACAACGCCAAGGCGTTCATCAAGTGCAAGAACAGCTTCGTGCCCGGCACGTTGGTGGTGATGGCCGACGGGTCGCGCAAGCCGATCGAGGACGTCAAGACCGGCGACATCGTGTTGGTGACCGATCCGGTGACCGGCAAGACGACGATCAAGCCGGTGGTGGCGACCATCATCGGTCAGGGCAGCAAGAACCTGGTCGAAGTCACCATCGATCCCGACGGTGACAGCGGCGACGCCACGGAGCGCGTGGTCGCCACCGACAACCACCCGTTCTGGGTACCCGGCCTCGACGAGTGGGTCGATGCCGCCGATCTGCGGGCCGGTCAGTGGCTGCGCACCTCGGCCGGCACCCACGTGCAGATCAGCGCGACCCGGCAGTGGACGGAGCCGGCACAGGTCCACAACCTCACGATCGACGACATCCACACGTACTATGTGGTCGCCGGCAACACCCCGGTGCTCGTGCACAACTGCGGGACCTCAGTTGATGATCTTCGCAATGCTAAGCCGATTGAGGGGCACGGCATTGATCCAGATAAGGCTGCGGACATGCAAACCTGGAGTGACGACGACCTCTTGGCGTCGTTCAATACCCCTCGTGATGGTGGAGTAGCGCGAATCAATGAGAGCGGAACAATCGTGAACGGGCACCACCGGATCAATGAGATCATTCGACGAGCGGACGATCCCAACAACAAGAGGATTACGGGAAGTACTAAGGTTCGGATCGAAGAATACCGCCGGGATCTCAGCGATTTCTGGGACCTTGACTGATGCCGGGCGACTCGGCGTACCGGCAGGAGTCCAAGATCGGTCCACGTGACGCTGATTTCGGCGTTCGCATGGCCAGCCTCGAAGACTTGGTCCGCATCAATGAAGAGAACCGACACCGCGGGTGGTCAGCTCGCTGGAGTTCACACGACGCACTTCGGAGCGAGGTTGCGGCGGGATCGACTGCGATTCTGTGTCCGCTCTTTCGTAACGGCGGACTAATCACCGAGCCCCAGTCATACCGATGCCACATCTTCTTTGCAAGCAGTAGCGAGAACAGAGGATTGGTATCGCTGATCGACGTTGGAGAGGGCACATTTGAGAACTTGCGCGAGGCGAACTCGATTGAGAATCTGACTCGTGTGGTCAGGCTACTCATGGACAGCTACGAGTTGACGCCCCTCGGTTGACAACACGACTACCGCGGCGCCCGATCGGGCGCCGCGGTAGTCGTGTTGTCACGCCGTGCGTGGACGTGCGCTGTAGTTCATGGCGGTTGCTGTCACGGCTGCTGTCAGATACTCGCAACACATGCCGATATATCGATAAGAGTAGGTAGATGGTTCGGCTGGCCGACCTGGCTTGCCGGCGGGGTCTCGGCGTGGTCGACGCCTCGACGGTCGACCGGCTCGGCCTGGCCGAGTTCCAGAACGCCGCCGGGCATCTCACCGGCGCATGGCGCGTGCCCCAGGTACGGGTAGAACAAGTCCGTCCCGGCTTGGTCCGGCTGCGGGCGCTGCTGGTCGACCCGCTCACCCAACCGACGCCTGGGACGGGCTGACCACGACCGCCGACCACGCGCGGACATGGTCAGCGGGTGTTGACGCTGATGGCCAGCCGGTCACCATTCGTTCCTGGGGCGTGTCGGGGTGGTGGTCGCGGGGCTGGCCGGCTTCGGCAAGACCTCACTGCTGAACGCCCGGTTCTGTCAGCTCGCGGCGAGTCCGGCGGTGCAGTTCGCGTTGATCGATGGCAAGGGCGGCCCGGACTACGACGGGCTGTTCCGTCGGGTGTGGTGTCGGCGAACGACGATCCGGAGCAGTCCGTGATCATCTGGCGCGGGTGCATGAGCTGATAACGGGATGGCCATGGGTATTCAGCTGTCCAACTCCTTTTCACGCTTCTAGGCTGCGATCATTCTGGGGGCAAGCGTGTTGGAAGTCCTGCCTGGGGTCGGCCTTGATCGTGCCCGGTTCGGGGAGAGCCGTTCCAGTCACCGCGAGCGGCTCGGAAGCTACAAGGCCTTCGAGCGAGTGCCGGGCACGGGGGTGACCGACATCTATGAAGATGGAATGGTCATGCTGTCCTACGACGAGCTGGACCGCCTCGCCTTCATAGAGATCGGAGGCGAAACAGCCGTGTCACTTGGTGGAACTCAATTAACGGGAAGGCCTCTCGCGGCCGTGCTTGAGGAGCTAGCTCAGGGCGGTCTCACGGTTGATTTCGACGGCGACTCGTCGTACGCAATCTCGTCAACCGGAGTTGAACTCTTCACCAGCTCTCCGGATGACGTTGATGAACCAGCTGGGGGAGTTTCGATAGCGCGAACCGGGCGAGAACGAAGTGCGGAGTTGCGCGCACCGGTTGCTGGCAGCTGCTGAGCAGGGTGCAGATGCGGTGCCCACGCCGATCCACCACAGCAACGGGCCGATGGCCGTCATCAGGGTAAGGAGAGCCACTGACCAGCCCGGCCATCGGCGTAGCGTAGGTCGAGAACCTCTGCCGGTCGTGAACGTATCCGGGGGTCTAGCCACGACGGTCAGCGAGCCGACCCATCGCCGGACTCGGCGAGCCGCTTGAGGTTCAGCAACTGCCGGCGGGCCATCACCAGGTCGCCGAGGCAGCCACCGAGGGCGATCACCGGGTTCGTCCGCATCACCACCTTGAGCAGCAGGCGGGTGGTGTTCCCGGCGTCGGGCACCAGGACGTACGACAGCACCGCGCCCATGATCTCGCCGGTGAGGTGGTGCCCCGGCTCGACCGCGAGGATCCGGCCCCGCCGCCGCCCGCCGGCAGTCGTGAACGCCTCGCCCACCACCGGCTCGGGAAGGTTCACCAACCGTTGCGGTGAACGGCGGCCGAGGTTGTCGATCCAGTCGTACGAGTACGGCGCGAGCCGGATCTGGGCGACCCACCGCCACACGGCGGAAGGTGGCGCGTCCACGCTCACCCCGCGCCACGCCCGCAACGTGGGCGCGGGGACGAAGTGGTCGCACGGGTACCGGCGACGTGTCTCGTCGTCGGAGACACCCCACCGGTCACCGAGCATCGGCCCGGCCCAGCACCAGCGTGGTCCGCAGGTCGAGCACGACGGTGCCGCCGAAGTCGTCGACCAGCCGGTCCAGCGCGGCGATCCCGCGTCGTTGCTGGTCCGGGGTGCGGGACAGGTACGGCCCGAACGTGCGCATCAGCGCCAGGTACCGCTCCTTGTCCAGCGGCAGTTCCCGCCGGAACACCTCGCGGCGTACGTCGTCGAACTGTCCGCTGTCGAGGACGTCCCGGTGGAACCAGTCGACGGGCCGCTCCCGGACGGTGGGGTCGACGGATCGCAGTGCGGCCCGGACGGCGGCCTGCTGGGCGGCGTCGGCGTAGTCGTAGCGGTGCCCGAAGACGGCGAGGGTGCCGCCGGGCGCCAGGGCGCGGCGGGCAAGGGCGTTGCGGGTGGCCGGGTCCAGCCAGTGCCAGACCATCGCGCAGGCGAGCACGTCCACCCCACCGGCGGGCGGCGACCACCGCTCGAACGTCGTTGCCTCGATGCGCGCTTCCGGGAACCGCTCGGCCAGCCGGGCCGCCATTCGCGCGTCGGGCTCCACGCAGGTCAGGGGCGCACCGAGGCGGGCCAGCACCTCGGTGCCCTTCCCGGTGCCCGCGCCGACCTCGGCCACCGACGCCGGTGCGCCGCCGTGGTAGGCGAGTATCGACCCGGCGATCTCCGGCGGATATCCCGGCCGGGCGCGCTCGTAAAGGTCGGCGACCGTGCCGAAGACATTCATCACCAGCAGGATACGGCTCCGACCGGTCCCCGACAGACCGCGCGGAAACCGGCCCACCCGCTTCTACAGTCCGCACCATGAGGTGGACCCTGCGGCTGGCGGCGGCGCTCGGCGTACTCGCGACCGCTCTGGCGACCGGGTCGGCGAGCGGCGCCGCGGCGCCCGCCGACGGCGGCCTCGGCCTGGCCCTGCGGCCCGGCCAGGCCGACTACCAGGCCGGGGACCAGGTCCGCCTCGACCTCACCGTCACGAACACGACCGGGTCGGCGTGCGCGCTCGCCACCGGGCCCGTCGGCACCGTGCAGGTCACGGGGGTACGCCGGGACGGGCGCGACGTCGAGCCGACGCTGGCCCGCAGCTTCTTCGAGGACGGGATCGGCGCCGCCGCCACCGCCGGGCTCACCACAGTGGAGCCGGGAGCGACCGCCGTCGTGGCGTCGACCGGGGTACGGCTGCGCGACGGCGAGGTCGTGCTCCGCTCGGTGGCCGCCACCCCGGACGGCGGTGGGCTGGACACGCTCTGGCCGGTCGGCGCACCCGGCCGGTACGAGGTGACCGCCGGCTACGTGACGCTGCCGGTGACCGGCGCGACGAACCCGTGTGCGGGCGCGACAGCGCTGCGGACCGCCACGTTCACCGTGTCCGACGACGGCGGGACCGGCCGGCGCTGGCTCTGGTGCGTCGGCGGGGGAGCACTCGCGCTGCTCGTCGTCGCGCTGGTCGTGCTGCTGCTGGTATGCCGACGACGCCGGCCGACAGCCGCCGCCGTGGCCCTGGTGCTGCTGGTGGCCGTCGGCGCGTACGTCGGCGGTGGTGCCCGGCCGGCGCGGGCCGACTACGGCGTCGACCCGACCGCCGGGGTGCCGGTCAGCGGCGTCGACTTCCAGGCGGCTGTCGACGGCTGCCTGGCCGGGTTCGCGTTACCCGGCGGCGACCCGTCCGGCCTGCTGCCCCGGCTGCGCGACAAGAAGAGTCCCCGCGTGCGGATCATCCCGACCACAGGTGGATCGGGCGCGTTCGAGACGCCGGACAGCGCCGACGGCAAGGGCTCCTCGACCGTCACGTGGAACCCGAACTCCACCGACCCGTACGGCGACGGGGTGGCCCGCGACCCGTGCGCCGCGCTCTACCACGAGCTGAACCACGCCGACGACATCTCCCGGAACGCGGTGCCGCAGGGCGAGTGCGGCGGCACCGGCATCCGTACCGCCGAGGTGAAGGCGACGCTCGCGGAGAACCGCTACCGGGCGGCGAAAGGGCTGCCGCCGCGCACCGAGTACGACGGGAAGCCGCTGCCGAAGAACCTCGACGAGTGCAAGAAACCGGCCAAGAAGACACCGCCGCCGAAAGGCCCGGTGAAGCTCTGCGAGGACGGCGCTGATTGCGGCGGCAGCAACGGCGACCCGCACCTGGTCACGTTCGACCGGGTCGCCTACGACTTCCAGGCCGTCGGCGAGTTCACGCTGGTCGCGTCCACCGGCGGCGACCCGCTGGAGGTGCAGGTCCGGCAGGCCCCGATGGCCGGCACGCGTACCGCCTCGGTCAACTCGGCTGTCGCGTTCCGGATCGGCGCGCACCGCATAGCGCTCACCCTCACCGACGGCGGCACCCGGGTGCACGTCGACGGCGCGTCACCGGCCGCGCTGCCGGACCGCACCGACCTGGTCGGCGGCGGCATCCTCACCCGCCGTCCGTCGGACACCGGCCCCACCGACGGGTACGACGTGACGTGGCCGGACGGGTCCGCGGCGGCGGTGGACCAGATCGGCCGGTACGGCTACCGCGTGCTGGTCCGGCTCGCCGAAACCAGGGCCGGGAAGGTACGCGGACTGCTCGGCGACTTCGACGGCGACCCGGACGACGACATCGCGCCCGCCTCCGGGGCGGCGCTGGCCCAGCCGGTGCCGTTCGGGAAGCTCTATCCCGCGTACGCGGACAGCTGGCGGATCACCCCGGAACGCTCGCTGCTGCACTACGACGACGGGCAGGACACCGGCACCTTCACCGACCGCGCGTTCCCGGAACGGGAGGTCACCGTCGGCGACCTCGACCCGGCCCGGCGCGCGGCGGCCGAACAGGTCTGCCGCTGGGCCGGCGTGACCGCGCCCGCCCAGCTCGCCGAATGCGTCTTCGACGTCGCGGTCAGCGGCCGACCCGAGTTCGCCGTGGCCGGCGCCACCACCGAACGGGTCGCCCCGCCGGCCGCCACCCCGATCACCGCCGTACCCGTCGCCACCGCCACGCTCACCCCCGGCGGAGAGCCGCTGACGTTCGCCGCCCGCGCCGGGGACGCCGTCTTCGTCGACGCCACCGCGCCGGGAATCGGCGACCGCTGCTCGCCGTACGTGCTCACCGAGCCGGGCGGACGGGAGATCGCCAGCGGATGCAACATCAAGGGCGCCGGGTACGTCGACCGCGTCGACCTCACCGCCACCGGCACGTACGCGCTGCGGGTCGTCGCCGCACCCGGCGACACCGGCCGCGCCGCCGTGCGGGTGTACTCGGCCCGGGACAGCGACGGCACGGTGCAGCCGAACGGCCCGGCGGTCACCGCCACCGTCGCGCAACCCGGCGCGTGGGCGCGTTACCGGTTCACCGGGCGCGCGGGGGAGCGCGTCTACGTGGAGGTGCCGACGAGCACGCTCACCGACCAGTGCTCGCCGTTGGAGCTGCGGGACGCCGAGGGACGGCTGCTGAGCAGCGGTTGCGTGATCAACGGCGCCGGCGAGATCGACGGCACGCTGCTGCCCGCCGACGGGACGTACACCGTGGTGGTCGACCCGACCGAACGCGGCACCGGCACGACCACGCTGCGGCTGATCGCCAGCCGGGACCGGGAGGCGACGATCTCGGTCGGCGGACCGCCTGTCGTCGCCGTCGTGGACCGGCCCGGCGCGATCACCGGCTACCGGTTCACCGTCACGGCCAGCGCGTCCGTGACGGTGAGCGCGACCGCCTCCGACCTGCCGGACCAGTGCGGCGTGCTGGCCCTGCACGCGCCCGACGGCAGCACCGTCGGCACGGGCTGCGTGATCAACGGGGCCGGCGAAATCGGGCCAACCGTGTTGCCGGCCTCCGGGGCGTACACCCTGGTGGTGGACCCGTCCGGGGCCGCGACAGGGCAGGTCACGCTGGCGCTGCGGTGAGGCCGACCCTGCGTTTCCGGGGTGGTGTGCGGGCGTGCTAACGTCTCGTCCCGTTGTCAGCGAGCGCCGCTAGCTCAACTGGCAGAGCAGCGGACTCTTAATCCGCGGGTTCGGGGTTCGAGTCCCTGGCGGCGCACCAACGATCAAGGCCCTGACCAGGTGGTTCACACCGGGTCGGGGCCTTTTTCGTGTACGTGGTTGCCGGGCGGTTGCTCGGCGACTGCTCGGGAGCCGGTGGACCGGGCCAGCGTGGCCGAGACGATGCGGCTACGTCGAGCCGTCGGCGGTCGGCGGGAGCGTGGCTGCAGGACCCTGTAGGCCAGTTATGTCGGTTCTGTTTGCTCTTGGGCACAAGGAAGATGCGATCGTTTAGTGGGAACGGACCATCGCCCGGCGAATCTGTATTCGGTCGTCCACGTCGGTCTCCCTCTCTTCTTTCACGACGAGAGGGAGGGCAATATGATCTTGGGGGACCTGCCGGGTGGCTCCCTGCTAGCTATCGCCTTGGGTGTCTTCCTGGCGCTGGCCGCCTTGGCAGCCGCGGTGGCTGTGCTGCACCCGCAGCGGCAGCGACGCAACGATGCCTTCCGAGTACTTGCGTTGCTGGTCAGCCTGTTCCGACGTGCGGGTGGTGCACCGTGACGTCAACGCGGGGGAGCGCGTACCGTGGTCCGATGCGCCGAACGGTGCCGGTTCTTGCTTACGTACGCTCTTTGCCGGAGGAGTCCGCTGCGGTCTTGAGCGCGCAGGCGGCAGCGATCCGCCGGGCAGTCGTCGCCCGCCAGCTTCCCGTGCCGTACGAACTCGTGTGGACGATCCGCGATGAGGCGGCCGAACGCCCCGTGCGACTACCGGAAGCCTTGAGACGATTGGAGATGGGCGCCGCTCAAGCACTGTTCGTCACGCGGTGGGACCGGCTCGGCCCAACCAACTTCATCGCAGGAGGGCTCAGACGTCACGCCATCGAGTTCGGCTGGGCGCTGGAAATCCTTGATGACATGCTCGACGATCAGGCCGATAACGTGGGCAGCAGTGGCCTGCGCTCTGCACGAACCATAGAAGGCCTCGCCGAGGCCCGTTCCATCGGCATACGGCTCGGACGCCCCAGGCGCTGTAAGGACGACGTGCTTCGGGCAGTGGTCGAGAAGTCCCTGCTGGGCGTCCGCCAAGTCGATATCGCAGAGCAATTGAATGAGAAAGGGGCGCCAACCCCGGGTGGCGGTGAACGCTGGTATCCCTCGCACGTCTCACGTCTGCTGCGCACGCAGGATGCTCGGCAGTATCGGCGGTTTCTCCTAGATTGTTTGAATGATCAAAGCTGTGCATCTATCGAGAGATCCGCGGAAGAGGCTTAAAGGCGTGGCGTCGGTGGGGACGCGGCGGGGTCCGGGCCAGCGAGGTCCCCGGCTGGCCGTGGTCATCGGTCCTTTGGCGTCGGAGACGGCCCGGTTTTGCCTGAAGGCGGAATGCCGGTTCTGCGGCTTCCATCATCAGCTTTTCAGATGAATCCATGAACAGTGATCATGGAAAACGTCTCACAAACCCCGTTTTGAGGGTGTGGAAGCTCCATCGTGGAGCCACCGGCTTCGATCGGGATGGCCGGCCGTTGATGGGTAGGGGATCATCGGTGGGCGGCCGAGGGTGTGCAGGTGACGCCTCGGCGGTGGCCAATCCTGTCGCTCCTGGCGTTGCACGGTGTGGCTACGACGGATGACGTCGCGGTGGTGCTGGGGGTGCCTCGGTTAACCGCGCACCGGAACCTGACGTGGCCGCACGCTGCGGGGCTGGTGGGCCGGGAGCGGTCGGCGGAGGACCGGGCGCACGCGTGGGGTACCGGATCACCAAGCAGGGCACCGAGCTGCTCGCCCGCGACCTCGCAGTCTCCGGGCGGTTGGTGCCGCTGCACTTGGGTCAGCGACAGTGGGGTGCTGTGCATTACCTATTGTTCCTGGCGTTGCTGGCGGTGTCTCGGCAGGATCCAGGCCGGTGCGGGTTGTTCCAGTGGTCGGCGACGTTGGACACGTCGGTGTGGTTGCGGGAGCGGGATATGGCGCATCTACGTGCTGACGGGTATGGAGTGTGGCTCGAAGACGGCCGGTGCGTGCGGTACTTGGCGCACGTCGATCCAGGTCCGGTCGGTGATGCCATCGCCGAGCGCGAGCAGTCCACCGCAGGCCTCGGCGGGGTCCTGGCCGGTTACCGGCGCACCGACCCCGTCGTGCCGGTCTGTGCGGTGCTGGTCATCGCCCGCGACGCGGCCCGGGAGGCCAACCTGCTGGCGGATCTGATGAGCCGGCCGTTGCGGGCGCCGGTGGCGGTCACGACGGTCGACCTTCTGCACCAGCACTGGCCCCACGAGCAGGTGTGGCGCACCCCGAGGATGGGCGACACGCGTCATCGGTTGATCGACCTACCTGAGGCGGCTGCCGATGGCGCTGATGGCGTCGGCTCTGTCTGAATATCCCTCGGTGGGCGGAGAAGCTAGAGCTGATTCGGACCGACCGGAGCCTGGCCTACGCTGACGCCATGAGGGAACGGGGCGTGGAGCAGACTCTGGTGACGGCCCTACCTGGCGGGCGCTGATGGACCAGCAGGCGGCGGTGCCGACTCACGTGCTCCCGGAGGAGGTCCGGGCTGACGTGGAGACGTTGTGGCGCTACCACGACATGCGTCACAAGTTGCGCCCGTGCGACGTGGGGATCGGGTTGGGCAGCCATGACCTCGGAGTGGCTGTCATCGCGACGCGCTTGTTTCACGAGGGCCTGTTCCCAAGGATCGTGTTCACCGGCGCGAACGCCCCGACCACTGTCGAACGTTTCCCGCGTGGAGAGGCGGTGCACTACCGCGAGTACGCCGTTGAGCAGGGTGTGCCCCCGGAAGCGGTCCTCGTGGAGCCGCGTGCCACGAACACCGCCGAGAACCTCGAATTCTCCCGTGCGCTCCTGGCCGAACGCCAGATCCCGGTGCGGTCGGTGCTGATCATGTCGCGGCCCTACCAGCAGCGTCGGGCCTACGCCACCTGCAGGCTTATGTGGCCGGAGGTTGATGTGGTGTGCGCGTCGAATCCACTCGAACTGGACGACTACGTGAGTAGCATCGGCGACCCGCGGCGGGTGGTGGACATGCTGGTCGGCGACACACAGCGGATCGAGGTGTACGCCGAGCGCGGGTTCGCGATCCCGCAGGAGATGCCGGACGAGGTACGGGAGGCCTTCCAGCGCCTGGTGGCCGCTGGCTACACGAGCCGACTGATCTGAGCCCAGCTACCAGCGCGGCCCTCCCGACCGAACGCCCATCCGGTCGCTGAGTTCGACGGCCAGTCGAGGTGGTCGGGGGCGGGTGAGGATGTCCCGGACGAGGTCGCGGGAGAGCCGGTGGTAGCGCACCTGGTCGGGGCCGATGACCTCGGCGTCCAGAAGCGCCGCGAGCGCGTCGTCGATGCGGTTCCACCGGGCAAGGGCTCGGGCGGTCTCGATGGCGTGCCGAACCTGCCGCTCGACGGGCACGGTGCTGGTGTCGAGTGGGGCGCCGATGGCGATGGCGCGTTGCACGTCGCCGAGTTCCATTGCCACGGTCGTCTTGTGGATCGACACGTTGGTCGGGCCGAATGCGGTCCACACGTGGTTGCCATCGGCACCGAGTCGCCGTGCGGCGGCATCGGCTTCGGCGATGTGGGTGTCGGCGGAGGCGCGGTCGTCGTCCCGGGCGGCGGCCAGCGCGCAGACCAGGTGCAGGCTGCCGTAGACCGACAGCAGTTGCGGAGTCGGCTTGGCGAGCCGTGGTCCCAGGAACTGCGCCGCCGTGGCGGCGAGGCCCCGGGCTTGGGCATATTCACCGATGGACGCCAGCGAGTGCGCGGCGGAGCGGCTGAGTGAGCCGATGACGACGTGATCGTGGCTGGCGTTCGCGGCGGCCAGCCCTCGGCTGGCGGCGGTCCACGCGAGGTCACCTTCGCCGAGCTTGGTGAGGAACAACGCGGCGAGTTGGTGGGCGTAGGCGGTCATCGCATGTGCGCGCCGGCCGTCGTCTCCGTCGTACGCCTCGGTGGCGGTGAGGCAGTCGTGGATGAGGTAGGGCAGCCGGCGGGCGAGGGTGCCATAACGGGAGTGCTGGTAGGCGGTCCAGATCTCGGCGACATCGATCTCGATCTCGCGTAGGGTGAGGGCCTCGACATCGCCCGTGCGGGCCAGCGTTGGCGCGAGGTGACGATAGTCGTGGAGAGCGGCCCGCAGGGCGGGGATAGTTTCGCGTCCCGAGTCGTCCGACCACTCGAACAGGCTCGGTGCACCGATCAGGTCGCCGAGGGACACGTCGAGGGCCTTGGCGATCGCGCGTATGACCGACAGCCGGTCCAGGTCGGCCCGGTTCGTTTCGACCTTGCGTAACCACTCCTGCGTCTTGCCGACCAGACCGGCCAGCACCTCCTGGGAGAGCCCTCGCCGACGCCGGTAGAAGGCGACGCGCTGGCCGATCGTCATGTCGTCCGTCATCCCTCGCACACCATCACCCTGCCCGCTGAAGGCTGCTGGACCCGGTACGGATTTTCCCGGTCCTCCGAAGGGGTCGCCCCTACGTTCAGTTCACCTCGGATCAACGGCACGTGTCGATGCCGGTGTCGGGATGACTGACAGGAGCTGCAGATGGAGGGATCGATGAGCGGCGCTCCACACCACGGTCTGGGCCGCTGGCTCGGCCCGTCCGGGAGCGAACTGTCTCGAGGCTTTCCCCGCCTGCGTACCGCCATGAGGGCTGCGTGGGTGGGTGATCGGCGGTCCGCTCCCAGCCGCCGTGGTGCGGCGGCGGGCTCGCCGATCCCCCGGCGAGCCCGCCGCTCATCGTCCCTGGTGGGGGTGGCGGCATGACGGTGTACGTCTCGCGTAACGCCATGGCCGGCCAGTCCCGGCTTCCCGAGCCGAGGTGGACGGCCTCGCCGGGACGGGTGTGGCCGGCTGATCTGCCGCTTCTCACCTTCGTGTGGCGTCGGCTGTTCGAGCAGCAAGCCCGCGAGGGCGGTCGCCGGTGACCGGGCCACAGCGCCGTCTCGCGGCGAACCGGCTCGCGCCAGCCGAGGTGGAACATCTGCCGATGCGCCCGCTGTGGCGGTGTCGCCGGTGCGGTCAGCCGTGGCCCTGCGGCGCGGCGAAGCTCGCGCTTCTGGCCGAGTACCGAGAAGTGCCGGTGAGCCTGTTCCTCTACCTGGCCGGCTGCCTGCACGACGCGATAGATGACCTGCACCGGCTGAACCCGAGCGTCACGGGCAGCGCCGCCGACATGTTCGACCGGTTCCTCGGCTGGCCCGCCCGCCACACCCACGCCTACCGCGTCAGTACCACCACGGCCGTCAGCATCGAGGAGGCCACCTCGTGAACGGTATCGGACTCATCGACTCCACCGGCCAGCCGGCGGTC
This sequence comes from Micromonospora globosa, assembly GCF_000717585.1. Taxonomy (NCBI): domain Bacteria; kingdom Bacillati; phylum Actinomycetota; class Actinomycetes; order Micromonosporales; family Micromonosporaceae; genus Micromonospora; species Micromonospora globosa. The sequence goes on along the minus strand of NZ_JNZR01000006.1, from coordinate 133,007 downwards.
GCTGGCAGCTTCCACACCCTGGTCGTGCAGCCGACGAGCTTCTGCAACCTAGACTGCACCTACTGCTACCTGCCCGACCGGAGATCCCTGCGTCTGATGAGCGGCGCGGTCGCGCAGGCTTGCGCCGAGTCGATCGCCCAGCAGAACAGCGGTCATCCGGTGAGTGTCGTGTGGCACGGGGGCGAACCCACCGCCACACCCATCGGGCTGTTCCGGGATCTGCTGGCCCCGTTCGAGGAGCTGCGGCGCGCGGGGCTGGTGTGTCACGAGATCCAGACGAACGCGACGCTGATCAACCGCCAGTGGTGCGAGCTGTTCACCACCTACGGGTTCGAGGTCGGGGTCAGCATCGACGGACCGGGCGCGTTGAACCGCAACCGCCTCGACCGGGCCGGCAACCCGACGGACGCCCGCACCCTGCGCGGCATGCACATGCTGGCCGGCACGGGGCTGAGGTACTCGGTGATCTGTGTGGTCACCCCGGAAACCATCGAACACGCGGACGCACTCGTCGACTTCTTCACCGGCCTGCCGGGCTGCGAGTCTGTGGGTTTCAACATCGAAGAGCAGGAGGGCGCCGACCGCGCACCGGTCGCGGAGGATGACGCGTACCGGTTCTGGCAGCAGCTCATCGCACGGCGCGTCGGCGGCAGCACGCTGCGGATCCGCGACGTGGACCGCCTGGCCGACTATATTGCCGCCACCCGCTCCGGCCACGTCGATCACGCGCCCTACGAGCCGATCCCGACCGTCTCCTGGGATGGGCAGGTGGTGCTGCTGTCACCGGAGCTGCTCGGCATCACCGAGCCGCGATACGGCGATTTCATTGCCGGCAACGTCCTCCAACAGCCGATCACCGCCATGCTTGCCGGCGCCGGCGACCTGGACTACGTCGCCGAGTTCCTTACGGCCCTCAACGACTGCGCCGACCACTGCGCCTTCTACGACTTCTGCCGGGGCGCGCAGGCCGGCAACCGCTACTTCGAGCACGCGACGTTCACCGCCCGAGAAACGACCTACTGCCGAACCACCCGACAGGCCCTCGTCCGCGCCGCCGCGGACCACCTCACCCCGCAAGGAGAAGCACCATGACCAAGGCCCTTGCAGTCCTCATCAACGCCGCACCCGAGCACCTCGCCCGCCTCGGCGTCGACCCGCAGCGGTCGGTAGCGTCGATCGACGCGGCGAAGTTCGACAACCGCCCCACCTGGGACAACAAGGGTAAGTTCGACAGCCGACCCGGCTGGGACAACTGGAACAAGAAGAAGTAGCCCTCCGCGACGGGACGCGCGGGGTGGCGTGCCCACCCCGCGCCCACACAGGTTGAGGACACATGCGCACCACCACGATCGGCGACCTGAAGATCCTGCTGCCGGACCTCGATCCGGACGACCTCGACACCACCACGGACCTCGCCGACGGCCTCACCGAGGCACTCGTCAACGGCGCGGCGTGGCGCGGCTCGCACCTCGAGGACGCCAGTATCCGCAGCAGCCTGATCGCTGGCGCGGACCTGAGCGAGAGCACCTGGGAAGCCGGCAGCCTCTACGGCTGCGAGATCACCCGCACCGACTTCTCCGGAGCGACCCTGACCGGCATCACCGTCGAACGCTGCGCGATCACCGGCTCCCGGTTCACCGGCGCGAGACTCACTGACGTACGCCTCAAGGACGTCCTGTTCGACGGCTGCCGCTTCGACTACGCCAGCCTCCAGCGCGTCGCCGCCGCCGGCTCGGTCGCGTTCACCGACTGCACTCTCACGAACGGCGCGTGGTCTTCCTGCCGACTACCTCGCCTGGTGTTGCGGTCGTGTGACCTCGCCGGTCTGGAACTGGACTCCTGTCACCTCGACGGGACCGATCTGCGGGGCAGCCGCCTCCACGGTCTCAAGACGTCGCTGGACAACCTGCGCGGTGTCACGCTCGGCGAGGACCAACTTCCTGACCTCACCCAGCTGACCGTCGCCGCCCTCAACCTCGCCGTCCGCAAAGACTGATGACGAAGGCCATGGTCCGGCTACTCCGTACCAGGGCCTTTTCGTCGTGCCCGCTCTCCAGCGGCGGCGTGGCCGACCCCGGACCCATCGACGGCCGGACGGGACGGATCATATTCTGATCCGTCGAAGGAGGCCGTCGTGTCCGCCACCCGGAGCGTGCTCACCCCGGCCACGTCGGCCGGTCCAGCCGGCCTGCGGCCCCGCACCTGGACCGCGCTGATCGTCCTCGGACTCGTCGGGCAGATGGCCTGGACCATCGAGAACATCTACCTGAACCTGTTCGTGTACGACACGATCACCGACGATCCGAACGCGATCGCCACGATGGTCGCCGCCAGCGCCGTGACCGCCACCGTCGCCACCCTGCTGCTCGGCGCCCTCTCCGACCGGACCGGCCGGCGCAGGTCGTTCATCGCCGGCGGCTACCTGCTGTGGGGCGTCTCCACAGCCGCCTTCGGCTTCCTGACAGTGGGTTTCGTGGAGGACATCGCGCCCGTGGCGAACGTCGTGCTGGTCACGGCGATCGCGGTCATCACGCTGGACTGCCTGATGTCCTTCCTCGGCTCCGGGGCCAACGACGCGGCGTTCCAGGCGTGGGTCACCGACGTGACGGTGCCGGCGAACCGCGGCCGGGTCGAGTCGGTGCTCGCCATCATGCCGCTGGTCTCGATGCTGGTGATCTTCGGCGGGTTCGACGGGCTGGCCCGCGCCGGGAACTGGCAGCTGTTCTTCGTGGTCATCGGCGCGATCATGGCGGTGGCCGGGGTGCTGGCCTGGTTCCTGGTCGAGGACAGCCCGTCAGTCGTTCGGCACGAGGGCGGCTACCTGCGGGCTGTCGTCCATGGTCTGCGCCCGGCTGCCATGCGGGCCAACCCGGGGCTCTACCTCGCGCTGGCGGCCTGGTCGATCTGGGGGATCTCCACGCAGGTGTTCCTGCCGTATCTGATCATCTACCTGCAGCGGTACCTGAGAATCGAGGGGTACGCCGTCGTCCTGGCCGTCGTCCTCGTCACGGCGTCGGCGGTGAGCGTGGTCGGCGGTAGGCTCATCGACCGCGTCGGCAAGGTGCGTTTCCTGCTGCCGGCGGTCGTGGTCTACGGCACCGGCCTGGCGCTCATGTTCCTCGCCCGCGGCATGGTTCCCGTGATCGCCGCCGGGATCGTGATGATGTCGGGCTTCATGCTCGTCCTCGCCCCGATCGGCGCCCTCGTCCGCGACTACTCACCACCGGGCCGGGCCGGCCATGTCCAAGGGCTGCGGATGGTCTTCGCCATCCTCATTCCGATGCTCGTCGGCCCGTACCTCGGCGCCGCCGTGATCACCGGCGCCGGCGAGGTCTACGAGGATCTCGGCGTGGTGAAGCAGGTCCCGACGCCGGGCATCTTCCTCATGGCACTGGCCGTGCTGGTCCTCATCGCGGTGCCGGCCGTGGCCCTGCGGCGGCGGGAGCAGGGGGCCCCGGCATGACGCTGCTGACCCCGTGGGGTGCCACGCTCGACGCGGAGCGTGTCCTGCCCGACTATCCCCGTCCCCAGTTCGCCCGGGACAGCTGTCTCAACCTCAACGGCCGGTGGGAGTACGCGATCACCGGCTCGCCCACCGAGCCCGAACGCTACGACGGCCATATCCTCGTGCCGTTCTCGCCGGAGTCCGCGCTCTCCGGCGTCGGGCGGCAGCTCCAGCCGGGCGAGACGCTCTGGTACCGCCGTCCGCTGACCCTCCCGGCGGGCTTCCACGCCGCCGGCTCGCGCCTGTTGCTGCACTTCGGCGCGGTCGACCAGACCTGCCGGGTCTACCTGAACGACGTCCCGGTCGGCGGCCACACCGGCGGGTATCTGCCGTTCACCTGCGACATCACCGACGCGCTCCGCGAGGACGCCAACGTCCTGGTCGTGGCGGTCCAGGACGACAGCGACACCGGCCACCACTCCCGGGGCAAGCAGCGGCTGCGCCGTGGCGGCATCTGGTACACCGCCCAGTCCGGGATCTGGCAGACGGTGTGGGCCGAGAGCGTGCCCGCCGTACACCTGCGGCACCTCACCCTGACGCCGCTCCTCGACGAGAGGTGCGTCGAGGTGACGGCGCACGCGACGGCGGATGCCGGCGACGCCGGCATCCGGATCCTGGCTGACGGCATCGCGGTGGCCGAGGCCACCGCGCCGGTCGGCGTGGCGGTGCGCATCCCGATCCCTGAGGTACGGCAGTGGAGCCCGGAGGATCCGTTCCTCTACGACGTGACCGTCGAGCTGGGCGCGGATCGGGTACGCAGCTATTTCGGCATGCGCTCGTTCGGTGTCGGACCGGACGGGGACGGCGTGCCCCGCCTGCTGCTCAACGGCCGGCCGTACTTCCACGCCGGGATCCTCGACCAGGGCTACTGGTCGGACGGCATGTACACGGCGCCTTCCGACGAGGCGATGATCGCCGACATCGCCACGATGAAGCGGCTCGGGTTCACCATGCTGCGCAAGCACATCAAGATCGAGCCGCTGCGCTGGTATTACCACTGCGACCGGCTGGGGATGCTGGTCTGGCAGGACATGGTCAACGGCGGCAGCGGTTACCACCCGCTGGTCGTCACCGCGCCGGCGGTGACGCCGCTGCGGCTGCCCGACCGGGGCCGGTTGCGGCGCTGGTTCGGCCGCGCCGACGCCGGGGGACGGGCCCGGTTCCGGACCGAGATGCGCGACACCGTCGAGCATCTGCGCAACGTGGTGGGCCTCGCCGTGTGGGTGCCCTTCAACGAGGGCTGGGGGCAGTTCGACGCGGCCCGGATCGCCCGCGACGTCGCCGAACTCGACCCCACCCGTACTGTCGACCACGCCAGCGGATGGCACGACCAGCGTGGGGGTGACCTGCGCAGCCTGCACGTGTACTTCCGCCGCTTCCGGGTGCCGCGGCGACGCGGTGACCGCCGGGTGCTGGTGCTGTCCGAGTACGGCGGCTACAACCTGCGCGTCGACGGGCACGCGTTCAGCCGCAAGGATTTCGGCTACCGGCGGTGCCGGAGCACCGAGGAACTGGCGGAGGCGTTCACGCGGCTGCACACCGAGCAGATCGTGCCCGCGATCCGGGCCGGTCTGAGCGCGACCGTCTACACCCAGCTGTCCGACGTGGAGGACGAGCTCAACGGCCTGCTCACGTACGACCGGCGCGTGGTCAAGCTTCCCGAGGAAGTGGTGCGGCAGGTCAACGCACAGCTGCGTCACCAGCGGTTCTGAGCCTCCTCCGCCCACCCGACGAGGCCGTCCAGAGCCACCCGCTCGCCGTCGTCCGCCTGGGCCCAGCCGGAGAAGTGCCCGAAGCACTGGTGGGTCTCGCTGGCCACGACGCCGAGGTTGGTGCGCGAGATCTTCTCGTGGAACGGGTGGAACTCCACCTCGACCCGATCACCGCTGATCCGCCACGGCCGCAGCCAGTCGTGGCGGTCGTAGCTCCAGTGCAGTTCGGCGCCGAGCTTGTGCAGCCGGCCGCCGACGAACAGCGCGTTCTCGGTCGAGCCGGTGCCGTCGGTCCACTTGCCGCCGAGCTGGATCGACACGTCCGGTCCGCTGCCCGCCGCCCAGTTCCACGTGATCGCGTACGGCCACTTGCCCCGGCCGTGGTCGAGCACGGCGAACGAGTCCCGTTCGGGCACGACGTGCGTCGTGCCGTTCACCCGTAGCGAGCCGCGCACCGGACGCCCGACGTCCTTGACCGTGTACTGGAACCGGCGCGTGCTCCACGGGACCACGACGCCGAGCGACTCGTGGCCGGGCGGGAGCGGCACCACGAGGTCGATCTCGATGCCCGGTGCGGTGGCACGGATGGTGCTGCCCTCGGTGGTCTGGTCGATGTCGATCGACAGGCTGCCCCCGCGCACGTACACGGTGCCCACGCCGCTGACCGGCGGCAGCACGGCGCCACGGGCGAAGGGGACCACGACGTCCTTGCCGGTCTCGACCTTCGTGGCGCGGTCGAGCACGTAGACGCCGTGCACCCCGGCGTAGTCCAGCGACGACGCGACGAGGCCGACGATGTGGGTGGGCGTCACGATCCCCCAGTACTCCCAGCGCTTGGCCCTTCCCCAGCCGCGCAGGTTCGCCTGGTGCAGCGGCCGGCGGGTCCAGCCGACCGCGGCGGGGTTGAGCCGCCCGTCCGGCATGCACAGGTCGACCGGCTCGACGATCTCCTTCTCGTGCGTCATCAGGGGAGCGTAGCGACCGCCGACGACCGTGGTCCGGGCCCGCTCTCAGTAGTCGATGTTGATGGCGGCGACCTGGCGGCTGCCGTTGGAGACGATGGCCGGGCCGGCGAAGCGGGAACCGGTGTACGTCAGCGCCGTCTTGTGGCCGGGACTGTTGAACCACGCCTCGATCATCTGCTCGGGCGTGGCGGTGCCGGACGACGCGAACAGCACCTCGTGCCCGCAGTGCTTCAGCCCGCTGCCGGCGTTCAGGTTCTGCCGTACGCAGGCCTCCGCGTCGCGGTGCTGCGCCGCGCCGAGCTTGACCTCGGTCAGCCCGAGCGCGCGACGCCGCTCGTTGAGCAGCACCAGCAGCCGCCGTTCCGCGGCGGAGACACCCGTCGACGTGCCGGCCGACCGGGACGGCGACGGAGTCGGCTTCGGTGACGGCTTCACCGACCTGGCGGGACTCGGGCGCGCCGTGGTGGGGGACGGTTTCACCGTGGTCGCTGAAGGCTCCACCGGGGTCGGGGAGGGCGTGAGCGCCGGTGTGGCGGTCGCGGCCGAGGGCTGCGCGGCTGCCGCGCTCGCCGGCTGCCGGCCCGGCTCCTCCGGGTAGTTGGCGAGAACGAGCCCGCCCCCGCCGAGCACGGCGACGGCGGCGACGACGCCGATCAGGGTCTTGGACAGGGAGAGCGTCGACCGCGCCCCGGCGGTCACGATCTGCGCGCCGGGCGGTACGACGTGCGACGGCGAGGCGACGGTGCGCAGGTGGTGCGTGACGTCCGAGGCGAGCCCGGCCGGGATCGGGGTGAGCGCCAGGCCGGCCAGCAGCCGCTCGGCGGGGACCAGGTCGTTCGTCGCGTCCGGGCAGTGCGGGCAGTCCCGGATGTGGCGGGCGAACCGCTTGCGCCACACCGGCGCGGGTCGGCGGTCCCAGCCGCCGGCCGTGTCGGCCAGGCCGGCGCAACCGGGCCGGGCGGTGAGGGCCCGTACGACCAGCCGGGCGGTGTCCAGCTGCGCCTTCATCCGGGAGACGCGCACTGTCACGTGGTGCGGGGCCAGCTTCAGGGCGTCGACCAGGTCGGCGCGGCTGAGGTGACCGGCCTCGACCAGCCACCACAGCGACAGCAGGTGGCGGTGGTCGTCGTCCAGCCAGCGCGTGGCCAGGACGACCTCCCGGCGCTGGTCGGCGAGGCGGAGCTGGGTCAGGGTCAGGTCCTCGAAGTCCGAGCGCGGGTCGATCACGTTGTCGATGTCCTCCGGCGGCGCCGGTGTGGTGTGCCGGCGCTGCGTGTGGGTGCGGATCTCGTTCATGGTGACGGCGACGAGCCACGAGCGGAAAAGCTGCGGCTCGCGTACGCCCGGCAGCCCGCGGACCACGCTCAGCATCGTGTTCTGCACCACGTCGTCGACGTCCGCCGACCGGTTCAGGGCCCGGCCCACGATGTTGTAGACCAGCGGCAGACAGTGCGAGACCAGCTCGTCCACCGCCGCCCGGTCGCCGCGGCGTGCCGCGTCCACCACCGTCGACATGTCGGCCCTGCCCGGGTACGCGTGAGAGGACACGCTCACAACCTCGCCTTCACGGAACGATCTCGTACACGGTGGAGACTGTCCGGTACGCGGTCAGGTCACACAAATGTGTGCGGTGTCGGTGGGAGGCGTTACCTTCTCCGCCATGCCATTGATCACAGTCACCGACGAGGTCGTCGGCGCTCCGAGCGGGCCCACGTGGACCATCGAGGTCTTCGAGGAGGAGGTACGCCTCGACGAGCTGATCCGGCGGCGGGTATCGCTGGAGATCGCCGAGTCCGGTGTGGACGTCGACGCGGGGGAGCGCACCCGTCTGACGCTCGACGCGTTCCGCCGCAACGCCTTCGTGGTGCTCGTCGACGACCGCCAGGTGACCGACCTGGGCGAGAAGATCCACCTGCACGCCGGATCCCGGGTCACCTTCCTCAAACTCGTCCCACTGGTGGGTGGCTGAGTGGACACGCAGGACGTGCAGGCGGCACTGCGCGAGGTGGTCGACGCCGCCAGTGGCTGGCGCGAGAGCGACGACCAGGCCTTCAACGAGCATCACCTGCGGCACTTCCTCGACGGTGTGGTGGCCGTGTTCGGCTGGGCGCCGGCCGGTTCGGTTCCGGCGCTGCTCGCCGCGCTCAACGACACGCGCCGGTCCGGTGATCCCGCTCCGCCGCAGGAGGAGCTGCTGTCGGAGGCCGTGCGGAAGGCCGAGTCGGTTGCCGCCGCCGTGACCGACCTGGCCGGCGACGACGCGGATCATGACCGCCGTGCCGCCGCCGCGCTGACAATGGTCGGCCACCTGCCAGGGCGGCCGCACCAGGACGTGAGCGTGTGGGACCGGGCCCGGGGCGAGGCGTGGCGCCGGACGGAAGAACTTCTGGCCGCGCAACCGGCGCCGGTGCGCCAGGTGGTCTTCGACGCGCTGACGGTGCCGGGGGAGAGCGGTGACAAGCAGACCAGACTGATCCGTGTCGTGCGCTCCGGCGGCGGCCTCGACGGCTCGGCCTGGCTCGGCCGGCTGGGCACTCAGGCCTGGCTGGGATTCAATTACTGGAGTTGGCACCTCAATCGGTTCACCTGGGAGGCCATCCAGGCGGAGGCGTCGGCCGGGCGGGTGAACCCGGCGGCGCTGGCGACCTGGCGCCGGACCCGGCTCGAACGTTCGCTGAGCGACATCAGCGACGAGGCCGAACGGATGTGGCCGATCCCCAACGTCGGTGAGCAGTGGGCCGACCGCGCGATCGCGGACGTCGAGGCGATGCCGGCGGATCGCCGGTCCGCGTGGGAGGCGCTGCTGGCGCACTGTCCGGTCGAGGTGGACAAGGCGAAGCCGACGGCCGGTTGGCGCAAGCAGGCCCGGTCGCTGCTCGACGCGGTGGGCGTCGACGATTTCACCGCCCGGCTCGACGACTGGCTCCCGCTCGTCGGGCAGGCGCGCAGCCTGCCGCTGCGCATGACCGCGTGCTGCCCCGGCCACATCGAGGACATGCCACCACGGATGATCGACCGCTACAACGTCGGGCTGCTGTGGGGACTGATCTGGATGCGGACGATGTGCCAGCCGTCCGAGCAGACACTGCGCAGCCTCGGCCAGATCGCGGAACGGGCCGCCCGCAAGATCTCCGGCCACGGCCCGACGAGCCCGAAACTGGCGAACGTCGCTGTGGCGGCGCTCGTCGACACCGATCACCCCGCCGCCCTCGCCCAACTGGCCCGGCTGTCCTCGCGGCTGACCTACAAGAGCACGCTGCGCCTGGTGGAGAAGGGGCTGGCCCGGCACGCCGAGGCGCGCGGTGTCAGCCGGGAGGACGTCGAGGAGATGGCCCTGCCCGGCTTCGGGCTGCCGCTGGCGGACAAGCTGGGCGACTGCTCGTACGAGCTGGAGGTGCGCGGTGTCGACGCCGTAGTGGTGTGGCGCAACGCGGACGGCAAGGTGGTCAAGACGCCTCCGGCCCAGGTGCGCAGGGACCACGGCGACGAGGTGAAGGAGCTGAAGGCGACTGTCGCCGACGTCGCCGCGACGCTCGTCGCCACCCGCGACCGGCTGGAAGGCCTGCTGCGGCGCGACCGTTCGTGGACCGTCGAGCAGTGGCGCGAGCGGTTCCTGGACCATCCGCTGGCCCGTACGCTGGCCCGGCGTCTCATCTGGACCGTCGACGGCGTGGCCTGCTGCTGGGCCGGTGAGGCGCTGCGAACAGTGGACGACACCGTGGTCGAGCCGGCCGACGAGGCGACGGTCCGGTTGTGGCATCCGGTGCTCGACCCCGACGCGGTGGGGCCGTGGCGGGACTTCCTGACCCGGCACGGGATCACCCAGCCGTTCAAGCAGGCGCACCGGGAGCAGTACCTGCTCACCGACGCGGAGCGGGCCACGGGCATGTACTCCAACCGGTTCGCCGCGCACATCGTGCGCCAGCACCGGCTCAACGCGCTGCTGTCCCGGCGCGGCTGGTCGTACGTCCAGCACCGCAACGACGGGGCCTCGTACGACCTGCCCTGGCTGGCCCTCCCGGACTGGGGGCTGCGCGCCGAACTGGGTGTCGCCGGGATCGAGGACCGGGGCGACGACCTCGTGTTCGACACGATGGGGACCGACCAGCTGTTCTTCATCCGGGGAGAGCGCCTGCCGGTTCCGCTGGCGGAGGTGCCGCCGGTCGTACTGAGCGAGGTGATGCGCGACGTCGACCTGTTCGTGGCCGCGGCCGGGGTGGGCGCCGACCCGAACTGGTACGACGGTGGGCCGCAGGGCCGGTATCGCGACTACTGGGCGCAGAGCAGCTTCGGCGAGCTGACCCCGACCGGCCGGACGCGCCGGGACGTGCTGGCGGACCTGATCCCCCGGCTGGCCATCGCCGACCGGTGCACGCTCACCGACAGGTTCCTGGAGGTACGCGGCGACCTGCACACGTACCGCATCCACTGCGGCTCCGGGAACATCCTGATCGCACCGGACGAGCGGTACCTGTGCATCATCCCGGACTCGGCGAAGGCGAAGGAGCCGGAGATGTACCTGCCCTTCGAGGGTGACAGCCGGCTCGCCGAGATCATCAGCAAGGCGTTGCTGCTGGCCGCCGACAAGAAGATCAAGGATCCGGTGATCCTGCGCCAACTGTGAGGCGGCCGGCGGGCGCCGGGCCCGACGTCAGCCCGGCGCCCGCTTCGGCAACAGCAGCTCCTCGTGGTCGAGTTCGCGTTCCAGCACGCGTAGTTCCTCGTCCGGCAGCCGGCCGGAGTCGCGCCACCGCAGCAACTCCTCGCGTTGCGCTTCGAGGACTGTCCTGCGGACCCGCAGCGCCGTCTCGTACTCCGGTGAGGTGGGCAGCTCCGACGAACCGCTCTGCTGGAGCAGGTCGAGCCGCCCTCGGTAGCGGGCCAGCCGGGTCTGCAACTGTGCCCGCGTGGTGTTGACGGCGACCCTGCTGTCCGGCTCCTCGGCGGCGACGAGGTCGAGGCGGGCCAGCGCGGCCTCCACCGCGGCCGAGCGGGCCTCGTTGCGTACCCGGGCCTGGTCAGCCTCGTTGGCGCGCAGGCCGAGCATGCGCACGAGCGGCGCGAACGTCAGGCCCTGCCCGACCAGCGTCACCAGGACGACCACGAAGGTGCAGAACAGCAGCAGGTCACGATCGGGGAAGGGATCTCCGCTACGGGTGGTCAGCGGCAGCGTGAAGATCGCGGCCAGGCTGATCACGCCCCGCGTACCGGACCAGCTCAGGGCCACCACCTCGCGGGAGGTCAGCCCGCGGGCGTTGCGGTCGACGCCGCCGAGCCGGCGTGCGGCATCAGGATCGTCGGTGTCGTCCTGTTCGGCGACGCCACCGAGCCGGGTGTGCAGCGACCGGGGGAGCCACTGGGTCAGGATCAGCCAGGCCGGGCGCAGAAGCAGCACCACGCCGACCGACACGGCGACGGCGATGACGATTGTCGACGTCTCGTACTGGCGCAGGCCCCGCATGACGGCGGGGAGCTGCTGGCCGATCAGCAGGAAGACGAAGCCTTCGAGGAGGAAGTCGACGAGCCGCCACACGGCGTTGGTCTGGAGGCGGGCGGCCCCGGAGCCGAACTGTGGCGTCTGGTGGCCGACGATCAGGCCGGCGACCACCACTGCCAGCACGCCGGAGACGTGCAGCGCCTCGCCGAGCAGGTACGCCACGAACGGCGTCGCGAGCGAGATCGCGTTCGACAGCAGCGGGTCCGCGGTGAGCGGCCGGACCAGCCGTTTCGCCCGTGCGACGACCACGCCCACCGCGATGCCGCCGGCCGCCGCCAGCACGAACTGCCCGATCGCGGCGGGGAACGAGAACGTGCCGCCCACGGCGGCGGCCACAGCGACGCTGAGCATGGTCAGCGCGGTGGCGTCGTTCAGCAGCCCTTCGCCCTGGATGATCGTGACCATCTTCGGCGGCAGGTTGACCCGGCGGCCCACGGCCAGGGCGGCGACCGGGTCGGGCGGCGCGATCGCGGCACCGACAGCGATGCCTGCCGCCAGCGTCGCGCCGGCCACGAACAGGTGGAACCCGATGCCCACGAGCAGTCCGGTGAGGAGCACCAGCACCACGGAGAGGCTGACCACGATCCGCAGGTTGCGGCGGATGTCCAGCAGGGAGGAGTCCAGCGCGGCGCTGTAGAGCAGCGGCGGCAGCACGACCATGAGCACGAGGTCGGGGTCGAGGCTGACGTTGGGGCCGGGGAGCAGCGCGTACGCGATGCCGATGAGTGGCAGCAGCGCGGCTGCCGGCAGGCCGGTCCGGGAGGCCACCCACCGCACGGCGATGACGACCGCGACGGCGGCGAGCACGAACAGCAGTGTCGAATGGGTGCTCACCTCGACCGACAGTACCCGCGTCGAGATCATCATGCGATGCGGACGGTGCCGTCAACCGAGGGTTGACGGTCGCGGATCGTCAACCTATGGTTGACGCATGGAGGAGACCGAACCGCTCAAGATGACCCAGCCGGTACGACTCGACGACCTCATCGACGGCATCAAGAAGGCGCACACCGACGCGCTCGATCAGCTGGCCGGCGCCGTTCTCGTCGCCGACCACCTGGGCGACGTGGCCGACCACCTGATCGGGCACTTCGTCGACCAGGCGCGCCGCTCCGGCGCCTCGTGGACGGAGATCGGCCGCAGCATGGGCGTGACGAAGCAGGCCGCCCAGAAGCGTTCCGCCGCCAAGGCGGAGACCGCCGCCGCGCTCGACCCGAACTCCGGGTTCGGCCGGTTCACCCCGCGCGCCCGCAACGTGGTGCTGGCCTCGCAGGAGGAGGCGCGGGCCGCGGGCAACGCCGAGATCACCCCGGGGCACGTCGCGCTCGGACTGCTCGCCGAGCCGGAAGGGCTGGCCGCCGCGGCGATCGTGGCTCGGGGCGTACCCCTGGAGCGGCTGCGGGAGGTCGTCACCGCGACGCTGCCGGCGAAGGCCGACCCGGTCCCGGACCTGATCCCCTACGACGCACGGGCCAAGAAGGTCCTGGAGCTGACCTTCCGGGAGGCGCTGCGGATGGGGCACAACTACATCGGTACGGAGCACATCCTGCTCGCCCTGCTGGAGGAGGAGGGCGACGACGGCGTGCTGCGCGGCCTCGGCCTGGAGAAGTCCGCGCTGGAGTCGGCGTTCGAGGCGGCGCTCGCCGAGATCACACGGAAAGGGGCCTGACACCGCGCCGGGCACGCGTCACGGGGGCGCGTGCCCGGCGTCCGGGTGTCAGTCTGCGGTGGGGAAGCCGTACCGGGCGGCGTGCTCCGGGTCGGCGGGGTCGACCTGGCGGATGCCGGCGTCGGCCAGCCGCTTGTTCACCTCGTCGAGGTGCTCCCGGACCAGCCGGGCCTCCTCCTCGGTGACCCGGCCGCGGTGCGGGCGCCCGGCGTGCTCGATGGTGCCGTAGTCGATCTTCTCGGTGGCGCGGCGGGCCTTCGGCGGCTTGACCCGCTCGGCGGTCCGCAGCAGCTGCGCCATCGGCACGTCGGTCGCCATCGCGTCGAACTCGCTGGCGGTCAGCACGACCCGGCGCGGCTCACCGTGGCCGTGCCGGTCGTGGATCTCCACCACCGCGACGTCGAGCGCCGCGTCGTCGATGCTCTCCACCTCGACCGCGGTGGCGTCCAGCTGCACGGGGCCGGCGACCAGGTCCGGGTGCTCCAGGACGACGACCTTGACCACCTCGTCGTCGGGGCTGAGCACCTGACCGGTGAAGTCGGAGACGTGGATCGTCTTCTTGCCCATGCGCGGAGCTTCTCCTGTCGTAGGCCGGAAATCGGACCACAAGACGCTACCGCACAGGTGTGCGAAGGCCGGTACGCCCGCCCGGCCGGTGTGTCGCCGCCCGCCCTCTCAGAGGGGCGTGAGGCCACGCCAGGCGGCGGTGCCGGCCGGCTGCGCGTTCAGCTCGGCCCAGGAGAGCGCCCGGTCGCGGGCCTCGCGGTACGCCGGCTGCGCCGGGAACCGTCCGGCGTCTGCGGCGGCCCGCCAGCCGCGCTCCGCGTCCTGCTGGAATCGGTCATTCGGTTCGTGAGGCATGACCACTACCGTCCCAGAGAAACTTGTCCATGTATGGAAATGAATATGACGCAGGGGCGATGCCTTCGGTTCCGCGAAGCGCCGGGGGTTCCTGCGGCCGGTGGCGGAACCAGGAATCGGCGCCCGTCGCTGGCGTGCCGACCCTCTACCCGCGTGCCGCGCGTCTCAACCGCGCCGCGATCGGCGAATTCCGCAGGCACGGGCGCGGCGTCCCGGCGTACCATGATCACGTGCTCGACCGGCGGGTCTTCCTTCATCTGGCGACCTGGTTGGGGCAGTGGCCGGCGGGCCCCGGGCTGCACGTGGTCCGGTCCTACCGCCGCGCCCGCCCGGCCTGGGACGGGCGGCTGCGCCCGGCCGTCGCGGTGACAGCGGGCGGCAGCACCGTCCTCTCGGTGGCCGCCGACCGGGTCGAGGCGGTCCGGACGCTGGTGCGGGACCGGCCGCTCGGCGAGTGGCTGCCCGACCTGCCGGACACGGTCGGCATGCCGGAGTTCATCGCGCACACCTCGGTCTTCCGGTGGTGCACCGACCCGGCGCCGCTGCCCGAGGTGGGGGAGTGGGTGCCGCCCACGCTGGCCGGGTTGCCGCCGTGGCTGCGGCTGTTCGACCGGGAGGTGCTCGTGGTCCGGGGCGCCGACGGCGCGTACCGGGCCGGCGTGGGGATCAAGCGGCACGACGCGTACGGCCACGAGCTGGCGGTGGGCACGGTGCCGACGGCGCGCGGGCGCGGCCTGGCCCGGCGCCTGGTCGCGCAGGCGGCCCGCCGGGTGCTCGACGAGGGGGCAATTCCCACCTACCTGCACGACCCGGGCAACGCGGCGTCCGGCCGGGTGGCCGAGGCGGCCGGGTTCCCGGATCGCGGCCTCACCGCGTTCGGCGTCTTCCCCCGCTGAGCCGGCCCGGATCCCCGGCCTGGCGCGGACCGTGGATCCCGGGCCGGATCCACGGTCCGCTGCTCTCCCCCAGGCCCCGACATCGGTAACGCTATGTGTTAGTGCTGGTGGTCAACAAGGGGTGTGCCACTGTCCGGTTACGGACTCTCACCTGCGCAATCGCTGGCAGGCGCGGCGGCGAAGTCAGTGACGCAGCGTGTGGATCAGTGCGAGCGCCTGACGGGTGACCGGCCGCAGCACGCGCAGCCGGGACAGCCCCACCAGCCGGTCCACGAGCGGCACCACGCCGTCGATGAGCTGCCGGGTCTTGACCTGCCCCTCCGAGCGGTCGTGCACCCAGTAGAGCACCACCCCCATGTAGCCGAGCCAGAGCAGCTCGGGCAGCGCCTCGCGCAGCTCGTCGTCGAGTTTGACGGTGGACCCGGTCAGCGCTTCGCGGAACAGCGCGATCGACATGTCCCGGGGCGCCGACGACTCGGCGGAGAACGGGCTGAGCGGCGAGGTCGGCTCGGCCGCCGTCTTGAAGAAGGCGCCCGCGAACGCGTGGTACGGGCTCAGCACGTCGACGCCCGCGTGCAGCACCCCGGCCAGTCGCGGGCCGAAGTCCCGCTCCCGGGCGAGCACCGGCGCGGCCGCCTCCCGGTGCTCGCGCTGGGTGCCCGCGTAGAACTCCTGGACCAGGTGCTCCTTGGAGCCGAAGTAGTAGTAGGCGTTGCCCACCGCCACGCCTGCCTCCTGGGCGACCGCGCGCATCGTCGTCCGCGCGTATCCGCGCTCGCGGAACAGCCGCATCGCCGTGTCCAGGATCAGCTGACGGGTCTGCTCACCCCGGGCCGTCGACCCCTGTCCACCCGCAGCGGTCGTCGGCGCACTCTGCTCGGTCATCGTCGTCACCGTATCCCGGTTCCCGGATCCGTTCGCGGACCGCTGAGGCCGCCGCCACCACCCGCCGGGCCAGCGGCAGCAGGTGCGGCCGGGCCAGCCGCTCGGCCGTACCGCGATGCTCGGCGAGCGCCCAGAGACAGGCGAACCAGGCGCCGTCGCCGCGGTAGACGGCGCCGGTGTCGGCCACCACCGTCAGGTCGCGCAGTGTGGCGTCGTGGTCCAGGCCGGGGAAGCGCCGCCGGGCCTCGGCGGACCCGGCCGGCACGAACTCCAGCGGTACGAGCTGGGCGCGCGAGGCGAGCCACCGCCGGGCGGCCCGGCACATCGGGCAGTCCGCGTCGAACAGGACGGTGAACCCGCGGATCCCACCGGCCCCGTGCCCGGTGGGATCCTGCCGGCGCCCGCGCGGGGCGGACGTCACCGGGCCGGCGGGTTCGGACCCGCCGGTACCGGTCCGCCCTGCGGCGGGAGCATTCCGACCGGCGGCAGCGGCGGGTGGGTGGCCTGCTGCCGCAGGCGGCCGCGGCGGTAGCGGCCGAGCGCGAAGACGTTGAAGAAGTGCAGCGCGCCGAGCACCAGCAGGACCAGCCCCACCTTCAGCGAGAGCTGCTCCAGCGCCTGGCTGGCGTCGCCGACTGGACCGGACTCCTTCATCGCCACCGTGACGTAGCCGAGGTTGAGCAGGTAGAAGCCGACCACCAGCAGGCTGTTGACCGCCTCGGCCAGCCGGCTGTCGGCGAACACGTCCTGCAGGAACACCAGCCCGTTGCGGGACAGCGCCCGCGCCACCCAGATGGTGAGGCCGATGCTCACCGTCAGGTAGGCCAGGTACATCCAGACCTTCACGTCCATCCCCGTCGCCTCTCTTGAACGTGTTCAAATCTCGGACACCGTGAGCGTACGGCAGAATTTGAACGCGTTCAAGAGAGCGGCCCGCCGCCCTTCAGGGCAGCGGGCCGGGTGGGGCGCGTGGGTCAGGCGGTCAGGCCGAGCGCGTCGGCGGCGGCACGGCCGTTGGCGTGACTGGCGCCGTGGGTGGCGACGAACGCGCGCGCGCCCGCCGGCCGCCACGCGCCCGGCCAGCCCATCTCGACCACAGTCACCTGATGCGTGGCGGCCAGCGCCTCGACCAGCTCGCGCGCGCCGGGCAGCCGGTGCAGGTGCCGGCCGACCAGCACGACCGGCCGGTCCCCGGCGAGTCGCCGCAACTGGTCCGGGTCGGTGTCGCCCGCCACCGCGCGGGCCTGCTCGACCCCGGCGGCCAGGTGCGGGCCGAGCCCCCAGGGCACCCGCCCCTCGGCGATGGTGGAGGTGGCGTGCACCTGCACCACGAGCGGCGCGGTGTCGCGGGTGAGGTCGCCCTCGACGCGTACCGCCCGCAGCGCGGCGGCGTAGCCGAGGCCGTCGACGGCTGAGGGCGGGGCGTCGGCGGGGCCGGTGGCGGCGAGCGCGGCGGTCCGGCCGGCGGCCTCCTCGACCCGCTCCCGAGCCAGCCGGCCGTCGGTGATCGCCGCGACGATCTCGGCGGCGACCGACTCGACCAGCTCGGCGTCCACCCGGGCGCCGATGCACAGCAGGTCCGCGCCGGCGTCCAGGGCCCGGACCGCGCCCGCACCGACCCCGCCGGCGGCGAGCACGGCGCCCTTCATCTCCAGCGCGTCGGTGATGATCGCACCGGTGAAGCCGTACTCGACGCGCAGCAGGTCGTGCAGGACCGCGCGGCTGAACGTGGCCGGGCCGTCGCCGGTCAGCGCCGGCACCCGGATGTGCGCGGTCATCACCGCGCGGACGCCCGCGTCGACGACGGCGGCGAACGGCGGCAGGTCGCGTTCCCGCAGGACCGCCGGGGGCACGTCGACTGTGGGCAGCTCGTGGTGGGAGTCGGCGACGGTGGCGCCGTGCCCGGGGAAGTGCTTGGCGCAGGCGGCCACGCCGGTCGACTGGAGACCGGCGACGGCGGCGGCCGAGTGGACAGCGACCCGCTTCGGGTTCGCCCCGAACGAGCGGGTGCCGATCACCGGGTTCTCGTCGGCGGTGTTCACGTCGACGGTGGGGGCGAGGTCGACTGTGATACCGAGCGCTGCCAGCTCCGCGCCGATCGCCGCGTACACCTGGCGGGTGAGGTCGGGGTCGTCCACCGCGCCGAGCGCGGCGTTGCCCGGGTACGGGCTGCCGGTGGCGTGCGCCAGCCGGGTGACGTCGCCGCCCTCCTCGTCGATCGCCACGATCACGTCGGGGCGGCCGGCGCGCAGCGCTGCCGTGGACGCCGCCACCTGGGCCGGGTCGTGGATGTTGGTGCCGAACAGGGTGTGCCCGGCGAGCCCGTCGGCGAGCAGGTCGACCGCCCAGTCCGGCGCGACCGGTCCCGGGTACGCGGCCAGCAGCGTGCCCAGCGCGAGCCGGCGCAGTCCTGGATCCAGACCCACGAGTATCCCCTTTCCCTGCCGGGTCGTCCGACCTCTGCGGATGGGGGTGGCCGATACGCTAACGGGCACCCCTCGGCAGGCGTTTTGTGGTTAGAAAACTTTACTGAAAATTGAGGACGTTGGCATGAGTGCGACCCGGCTGCCCGGCACCCCCCGACTCCTGCGGGCGCTCAACGATCGTGCGGCCCTGGAGCTGCTGCTCGAACGCGGCCCGCTGACCCGGGCCCGGATCGGTGAACTGACCGGGCTGTCCAAGGTCACCGCGTCCCAGCTCGTCGAGCGGCTGGAGGAGCGCGGCCTGGTCGCCCGGGTCGGCGAGCAGGCCGGCGGGCGGGGCCCGAACGCCCAGCTCTACGCCGTCCGGCCGAGCAGCGCGTACGTGGTGGGCGTGGAGGTGGGCGCGGAGCGGGTGGTGGCGGCCTGCGCCGACATCACCGGTACGGTGGCCGGCCGGGTCGAGCAGTCCACGAAGGACACCGACGACCCGGTCGGCGTGGTGCACAACGCCGTGGTCCAGGCGGCGAGCAGCGCCGGGGCGGAGCTGTCCGCCGTCCGGCGCGTCGTGCTCGGCACCCCCGGCCTGGTCGACCCGCAGACCGGCGACATCACGTTCGCGTTCAACCTGCCGCGCTGGCACAGCGGCCTGCTCGCCGCGCTGCGCGAGGACCTGGACACCCCGGTCGTGTTCGAGAACGACGTGAACCTCGCGGCGGTGGCCGAGGCGCAGTCCGGCGCGGCCCGTGGCACCGCCGACTTCGTGCTGGTCTGGGTGGACGCGGGCGTCGGCCTGGCCATCATGCTGGGCGGCCGGCTGCACCACGGCAGCAGCGGCGCGGCCGGCGAGATCGGCTACCTGCCGGTGCCCGGCGCGCCCATCCCGCGCGACGTGTCCAAGCGGGCCAAGCCGGCGTTCCAGCAGCTCGTCGGCGCCGACGCGGTACGCGCGGTGGCCGCCGAGCACGGTTTCGCCAGCCCGGAGGCGGCGGAGCAGGGCGTCGCGGCGGCCCGGGCCGCCGAGGTGGTACGCGCGGCCATCGCCGCCGGCACCGCCGGTGGTCCGATGCTCGACGAGCTGGCCCGGCGGCTGGCGCTCGGTGTGGCGAGCACCTGCGTGGTGCTGGACCCGCCGCTCGTGGTGCTCGCCGGGGCGGTCGGGCAGGCGGGCGGGGCGGCGCTGGCCGAGCGCGTGCAGCACGAGGTCGCCGCGATCACGCTGGTCCGGCCCCGGGTGGTGACCACCGGGCTGACCGAGGAGCCGATCCTGCGGGGCGCGCTGCGTACCGCGCTGGACGCCGTACGCGACGAGGTGTTCGGCTCGACGGTCGGCTGACCGCGTCGTGCACCCTGGCGCCATGTGAAGGAATCCTTCATCATGGCGTCAGGGTTCGCAAGGAGTTGCCGAGGTGCGGCTCCGGTCAGATCAGGTCGCGGCGGCGGAACACCGTGAACGCGGCGGCCACCAGCGCGCCGGTGAGCCCGAGCAGCACCACCAGCCCCGACGTCCAGGTGAGCGTGTAGGAGCCGTCGCAGTAGCCGGAGATCCCGGGGCCGCAGGCGTTGTTGTCCCAGAGCCGCACCTCACCGGACAGCCAGGCCGCCAGATAGCTGGACAGCATGTACCGGTCCGGCCGGCCGACCTCCAGGATCTGGAACACCAGCCGCGCCCCCAGCTCCCACACCACCACGTACGCGGCCACGGTGCCGAGCGCCGCCGACGTGTGCCGGCCCAGCGTGGCGACGGCGAACCCGAGCGCCGCGGCGAGCAGCACCAGCATCAGCCCGCGTACCCAGATCGCTGCGAGCGACGGCCAGAAGTCGCCGCCGGTCCGCCCGACCAGTCCGGACGCCTGGCCGATCAACCAGAAGGCCCCCAGGTACGCCGCCGACGCCAGCACCGACAGGCCGAGCAGCCCGCCCAGCAGCGTGCCGAGCTTCGTGGCGAGCACCGTCGGCCGCCGGGGCCGCCACAGCAGCAGGTTGACCACCCCGCCCGAGTTCAGGTCGGCCCCGATGTAGGAGGCGCCGACCAGGAACCCGAACAGCGTCAGGAACGCGATCAGGAAGTAGAGCAGCGGCTCGGCCTCCTTGGCGAAGACGAACACACCGCTGAGGTAGTCGGCCGTGGTCGGCAACTCCTCGATCTGGGCCGGGTCGATCTGGGCGCAGTCGCGCGGCAGGTAGTCGTTCTCGCCCGGCGGGATCGTGCCCTCGCGGATCCGCAGGCAGCGGTCGTACGTCATCTCCATCTGGCGCACGCTCTCCGCCGCCTGCGCCTGCGCCCGGCTCAGCTCCGCCGGGCCGGGCCGGTGCGAACCGGCGAGCGTGGTCACCACGGTCACCGCGAAGGCGGCAGCCAGCAGCACCACCATGAGCTGCACGAAGCGCCGGGCGGCCAGCCGCTCCAGTTCGGCACGGACCAGGTTCACGCGTCCACCTCCCGGATCTCCCGGACGTCGAGGTCGATCACTCCGTCGCTCGGCGGCGCGCCGTCGACCTGCCGCGGCACCGCCACGTGCTCGTTGCCGCCGGTCAGCTCCAGGAAGACGCTCTCCAGGTCCGGCCGCAGCGGGACCAGCTCGCGTACCCACATGCCCTGCTCGCCGAGCGTCCGGCTGATCGTCTCCGGATCCTGCACACCGGTCACCACCAGGTGGTCCGGCGCGACCGCCACCGACAGGCCGGCGCGGCCCAGCACCTGCCCGGCCTGCTCCGGATCGGCCACCCGGACCCGCCACTGGTGCTGGTCGAAGCCGGCCAGCACCTCCTCCACCGGCCCGTACGCGACCCGCTGCCCCCGGCTCACGATCGTCACGTGGTCGCAGATCAACTGGATCTCGGCGAGGATGTGGCTGGACAGCAGCACCGTCACCCCGGCCTCGGCCAGCGACCGGGTCAGATCACGCATCTCCCGGATGCCGGCCGGGTCCAGCCCGTTCGCCGGTTCGTCCAGGATCAGCAGCTCCGGGTTCTTCAGCAGGGCCGACGCGACCGCCAGCCGCTGCTTCATGCCCAGCGAGTAGCCCTTGACCCGCTCGTCGCCCCGGTCGCGCAGCCCGACCTGCTCCAGCACCTCGTCCACCCGGGCGGTCGGCACACCCCCGGCCAGGGCCAGCAGCCGCAGCGTCCGGTGCGCGGTGAAGTTGGCGAAGAACTGCGGGCTCTCCACGATCGCGCCGACCCGGCCGGCCACGTCCGGCAGGTGCTCGGGTGACTCGGCACCCAGCACGCGCATCCGCCCGGCGTCCGGCCGGACCAGCCCCAGCAGCGCGCGCAGCGTGGTGGTCTTCCCGGACCCGTTCGGCCCCAGGAAGCCGTGCACCTGGCCCGCCTCGACCAGCATGTCGAAGCCGTCGACGGCGACCCGGCGCCCCTGGCGCAGCGTGTGGAACGTCTTGCGGAGGCCGGCGATCTCGATGACCGCGCTCATCCGCGCGCCTCCCGGCAGCGGTCGGGCATGGGTGTCCTTCCGGAAGCGGTGACCAACGACACGGCGCCCCACCCTATGGCGGCGGCGCCGCCCGTGGGGGGCGCCGGGCCGGGTGCGTGATTGGATGGAGCGGTGACTGGTGACCTGATCCCCGGCGCCCCGGGCGCCCTCGCCCCCTCGACCGTGGACGCGGATCTGGTGGTCAGCCTCGACGGGGTCGGCGTCAAGCGTTCCGGCACGGCGCTGGTGCACGACGTCGACTGGCGGGTCGAGCTGGACGAACGGTGGGTGGTGCTCGGACCGAACGGCGCGGGCAAGACCACGCTGCTCAACCTGGCCGCCGGCCGGCTGCACCCGACCAGCGGCGTCGCGCACGTGCTCGGCGAGCGCATCGGCCGTACCGACGTCAACGAGCTGCGTACCCGAATCGGCCTGTCCACAGCGACGCTCGCCGAGCGGATCCCCGCCGAGGAGCGCGTCGTCGACGTGGTGGTGACCGCCGCCTGGTCGGTGGTCGGCCGCTGGCGGGAGAGCTACGACCGCACCGACGAGGTCCGCGCCGCCGCGCTGCTGCGCCAGCTCGGCGTCGGCCACCTCACCGACCGCACGTACGGCACGCTGTCCGAGGGCGAGCGCAAGCGGGTCCAGATCGCCCGCGCCCTGATGACCGACCCGGAGCTGCTGCTGCTCGACGAGCCCGCCGCCGGGCTCGACCTGGGTGGGCGCGAGGACCTGGTGGCCCGGCTGGCCGAGCTGGCGTACGACCCGGACGCGCCCGCGATGGTGCTGGTCACGCACCACGTGGAGGAGATCCCGCCGGGCTTCACCCACGCGCTGCTGCTGCGCGAGGGTGCCGTGGTGGCGCAGGGCCTGCTCGCCGACGTGCTCACCGCCGACAACCTGTCGAAGACGTTCGGCCTTCCGCTGGTGGTCACGCGGTCCGGCGACCGCTGGGCCGCCCGCGCCGCCTGAGCGACGGGACGACACAGTGCCGCAGACCCGGATCGCCGTCGTCGGCAGTGCCAACATGGACCTGGTCGGCATCGGTGCCGCGCTGCCCCGGCCCGGCGAGACCGTGCTGGGCGACGACTTCGTCATGCTGCCCGGCGGCAAGGGCGCCAACCAGGCGGTCGCCGCGGTACGCGCCGGCGCGTCCTGTGTCTTCCTGGGCGCGATCGGCTCGGACTCGTTCGGCGTGACGCTGCGGGCCCGGATGACGGCGGCCGGCGTGGACACCGGCCACCTGCGGGTGGTCTACGGGCCGTCCGGCGTCGCGCTGGTGATGGTCGGCGGCGCGGGGGAGAACGCCATCCTGGTCACCCCCGGGGCGAACGCCGCGTTCACGTCGCTGACCGCCGGCGAGCTTTCCGCCCTACGCGATGCGGACGTGCTGGTCGCGCAGCTGGAGGTGCCGGTCGAGACGGTGACCGAGGCGGCGCTGGTGGCCCGGTCCGCGGGCACCCGGGTGGTGCTCAACGCCGCGCCAGCCCGGTCGGTGCCGCCCGAACTGCTGGCGGCCACCGACCTGCTCGTGGTGAACGAGCCGGAGGCGCAGGCGCTGACCGGTCGCGGCCGGGACGAGCCGGCGGCGCTGCTCGACCTGGTGCCCCGGGCGGTGCTCACGCTCGGCGGCGACGGCGCCTGGTACGTCGACCGGGACCGCCCGCCGACGCACGTGCCGGCCGTGCCGGTGGACGTGGTCGACTCGACCGCCGCCGGGGACGCGTTCACCGCCGCGCTCGCGGTGGCCTGGGGCGAGGGGCGGGACCTGGCCGACGCGGTGCGCTGGGCGGCGGCCGCCGGTGCGGCGTGCGTGCGCAAGCTCGGCGCCTCGGTGGCGCTGCCGCACCGCGCGGAGATCGACGAGCTGTTCCCCGGCGGTTAAGAAGGGGCCCTTCCTCTACCGGAGGCGTTAAGAAGGGGCCCTTCCTTACACCTCGTCGGTGAGGCGCTCGCCGCGGCGGCGCAGCATGCCGAGCCCGGGGATGCCGGCGACCGCGAGCTTGAGATCGCGTGTGACGTCCAGCAGGTCGTGCAGGTCCGGGCCGACCCGGTCCAGCGTGGCCAGGATCGGCAGCACGTCCGAGGTGAGATGGTCCTTGAGCTTCGGCAACTCGTCCACCAGCCGGATCGCGGCGGTCACCTCCTCCGGGCTGAGCTGCTCCACGAAACGCGCTGCCATCGGCGCGGCCCGGCGCAGCGTCGCCTCGTACGCGGTCAGCAGCTCGGTCGCGACGCCCGTCGCCTTCTCGGCGGTCGCCAGCGTGCCCGCCGCCCGCGCGGTCACCGTCTCCGCCTCGGTCACCACACCGGCCGCCGTCCGGGCCACCCGGTCGGCCTGGCCGACCACCACGGCGGCCGCCTCGGAGACCCGCTGCGCCTCGCCGACCACCACAGTCGCCGCGGCGGCCACCTCGGTCGCCGTGTCGATCGCCGCGGTGGCGGCGGTGCTGATCACCGCCACCTCGCGGACCGCCGTCTCGGCGTCGGTGAGCACCCGGTCGGTGCGGTCGAGCGTGCCCTCGATCCGGTCCACCACCCCGTCGATCCGCCGGACCAGCGCCTCCACCTGATCGAGGACGGCGAAGGCGCGAGCGGGTACCGAGGCCACCGTGGCGGCCGAGCCGAGCGCCTGGTCCAGGGCGGTACGGGTGAGGCCGAGCACGGCGCCGGGCCGGGGAAGAGGGATCGCCATGACATCCAGTGTGCGGCGTCGCTGCCAGTGCCGCCCGACGGCAGCCGGGCGGCGAAGGTCACGCCGGGCCTCCGACGCGGCGTAGGGTGCCGGCATGCCCACCCCCGGCCCGGCGTCGCGGCGACTGCTCGCCTGCGGCGTGGTCGCGCTGCTCGCCGTCGTCCTGGGCGCCCTGCTCCTGGTCCGTGCCGACGCCGGTCTGAGCACCCGGCGGGCGACCGTGGCGGGAGTCCCGCTGACCGAGGTCCGGGCGGACGGCGTGAGCGGCGACCTGCGGCCCGGGGTGGTGATCGCGCACGGCTTCGCCGGGTCGGCCCGGCTGATGCGGCCGCTCGCCGACTCGGTGGCCCGCCGGGGCGGGATCGCGGTGCTGCTCGACTTCGCCGGCCACGGCGCCAGCCACGCCCGGCTACCCGGCGCGGGCCGGGACGAGGAACGCAGCCGGGCGCTGCTGCGGCACGACCTGGACGTGGCGGTCGCCTGGCTGCGCGGGCGTCCCGGCGTCGACCCGGACCGGATCGTCCTGGTCGGGCACTCGATGGGCGCGGGCGCGGTCACCCGGTACGCGGTGGCGCATCCGGAGATCGACCGGACCGTGGCGATCTCGCTGCCCGACGGCGGTGACGTGCCGGCCGGCTGGCCCGGGAGGCTGACGCTCGTGGTGGGCGGGCTGGAGTTCGCCGGCTTCCGCCAGGCGGTCGACGAGGCGACGCGGGACGCGCCACCGGGCACCCGCACGCGGGTGGTGGCACCGGGCACCGAGCACGTGTCGGTGCTGTTCGCGCCGCGTACCCACGCCGCGGTGCTCGACGCGCTCCCGGACCGTACCGGCGGGCCGCCGCCGGCCCCGCTGACCCGGCCGGGCGGCGCCGGGCTGCTGCTGGCAGGGCTCGCGCTGGGCTTCGTGCCGCTAGCGGCGCTGCTATCGCGCCGGGCGGGGGCGGGCACCGGCGGTCCGCGTACGGGTGCGGGCCGGTGGCTCGCCGCGACGGTGGCGGCGGCCGGGCTGGGCGCCGCGCTCGCCGCACTGCTGCCGACCGCCCGGCTGCCGCTCGCCGTGGGCGGGTACGTGGCAGTGTTCCTGCTGTTCACCGGCCTGATGCTGGCCGCCGCGGCACGCCTCGCGCAACCCCGCCGGCCACCGGTGACCGAGGGCGGCGTCCGGTCCGCTGCCGTCGCTGTCGCGCTCCTCGGGTACGCCGCGCTCGCCGTCGCGCTGCCGCTGCACCTCGGCCTCACCTCGACCGTGCCGGTCGGGGCCCGGTGGTGGCTGCTGCCCCTGGTGACGTTCTGCTGCCTGGTCTTCCTGCTCGGCGCCGAACGGCTCGCGGACGGCCACGGCATCCGTTACGCGGCCACCGGCGGGATCGCCGTGCTGGTGCTCGCCGTCGCCGCGGTGCTCGGCCTGGCACCTGGGTTCGTGCTGCTGGTGGTGCCGCTGTTCGCGGCGCTGGTGGCCTGGCAGGCGGCCTGGGCCGTGGTGTTGCGCCGCCGGGCCGCGCCGTGGTGGCTGGCGTCGTCGGTCGGGGCGGTGGTGCTCGCCTGGCCGATCGCGACCACGCTGCCGCTGGCCTGACCGTCGCCGGGCGGCTCAGCGGCGGTCGGTCTGCTGCTCCACGGCGCGTTGCACGGCCCGGTAGATCTGCCCGAACCGCAGCGCGTCGGGCGTGCGGACCAGCATCGTCTCCCGGCCGTGGTGCTGCACCCACAGCTCGTGCACCCGGTTGCCGCGCTCGTAGGAGCGGTCCAGCCACCCGAGCGGCACCTCCAGGAACGGGGTGAGCGCCAGCCCCGCCACCACGAACGCGGCCAGGATGATCAGGGCCAGTTTCCACTCGCCCCGGTCCTGCGCGGACCAGGCCAGCGAGAGCACGCAGACCACAGCGACGAGGGGTGGCAGCGACAGCAGCAGGACCAGCATCCCGCGGCCCAGCACCCGTCCCCGGACGGCGAGCGTGGTGGCGCCGCGCGCGTGCCAGACGTACGTGACGTCGGCGAGCGCGACGACCTGCCCGCCCGCGTGGATCGCCTCCGAGGTGACCTGTACGGCGTCGTCCCGGTAATAGAGGACCATGAATCAGCCTAACCGCGTGTGTCGACACCGGACGGTCGAGCGTCGGTAGGATGACGGCATGACGGACCGGAACGGGGCCGGAACCGGCGGTGACGAGCAGGCGCGCAACGTCGAGGTGGTCAGGCGCTACCTGCGCACCTTCGTCACGAAGGACCTGGCCGAACTGGCCGAGGTGGTCGACGAGGACGTGGAGATCTACGGCTCCGGCACCGCGGTACGCGGCAGGCGCTACCCCGAGGCCGCCGTCTCCTCACCCGGCCTGACCGTGATCGACCAGGAGATCCGGGAGATCTTCGCGGCCGGGGACCGGGTGGTGGTGTCGCTGGCGCAGACGTACCGGCGGGACGCGACCGGTGCGACCACCGTGCAGAGCGCCTGCAAGATGTACCGCCTGGCGGGCGGCCGGATCGTGCAGTTCTGGGGCGAGCAGGACACCTACGGCCTGTTGCGCGGGCTCGGCCTGCTGCCGGACGAGCCGATCACGTTCTGACCCGTCGCGGGACGACCGGCCGCGGGACGACCGGGTGCGGTACGGCTCGGCCCGGGGCGACCCGGTGCGGACGGCAGGCTCTCCATGGCGCGCTGCACCGCCCGGTAGACCTGCCCGAAGCGCATCGCGTCGCGGGTGTGCAGCAGCCGCACCGGGCGGCCCCGCCATTCGGCCCACATCTCCATCTCCCGGCTGCCCCGGGCGTACGAGCGGTCCAGGTGTTCGAAGAGGAAGTCCGCGAGCGGGCCGACGGCAAGGCCGACCAGCACCGAGACGCCGACGATGGCGACGGTGACCGCGGCCGAGCGCTGCAGCCACACGGCCAGCGCGATGCCCAGCACGGCGGCCACCAGCGGCCCGGCGAGCGCGGCCCCGGTCGCGCCGCGCCCGGCGAGCACCCGCCAGGAGCGGTCGCCCCGCCGGTGCCACACGGTGGTCAGTTCGGCCAGCGGGTAGCTGCGCCCGTCCACCCGTACCGCTGTGGAGGTGACCTGGACGGAGTGGTCGTCGTAGTAGGTGATCATGGCCTCACTCCCGGTGGCGGGGCTGCGGCGACTCCGGCGGCGACCTGGGGAGTCGCCGACACCACACTGTCTACCCCAACGAGGCGAGTCGTAAGGTTGGCACGCGACTTCGACGAGGAAGTGAGGGCAGCGTGGGCGAGTTCGTCAGGCTGGAAGTGAAGGACGGCATCGGCACCATCCGGCTGGAGCGGCCGCCGATGAACGCGCTCAACACCCAGGTGCAGGAGGAGTTGCGCGCCGCCGCGTCGGCGGCCACCGGCGACGCCGAGGTCCGCGCCGTGATCGTGTACGGCGGCGAGAAGGTCTTCGCGGCCGGTGCGGACATCAAGGAGATGGCCGACATGTCCTACGTGGACATGGCGGAGCGCGCTGCCGACCTGTCCAGCGCGCTCGGCGCGATCGCCCGCATCCCCAAGCCGGTCGTCGCCGCGATCACCGGGTACGCGCTCGGCGGCGGCTGCGAGCTGGCGCTGGCCTGCGACTGGCGGATCGTCGCCGAGGACGCCAAGCTCGGCCAGCCGGAGATCAAGCTGGGCATCATCCCGGGCGCCGGCGGCACCCAGCGGCTGGCCCGCCTGGTCGGCCCGGCCCGCGCCAAGGACCTGATCATGACCGGGCGGATGGTCGACGCCGCCGAGGCGCTGCGGATCGGCCTGGCCGACCGGGTGGTCCCGGCCGCCGAGGTCTACGACGCCGCGGTGGCGTACGTGAAGCCGTTCCTGACCGGGCCGGTGCAGGCGCTGCGCGCGGCGAAGGCGGCTGTCGACGGCGGTCTGGACATGGACCTCACGTCGGGCCTGGCCTGGGAGAGCCAGCTCTTCGCGGCGCTGTTCGCCACCGACGACCGGCGCGAGGGCATGGCCGCGTTCGTGGAGAAGCGCAAGCCGGGCTTCACCGGTCGCTGACGCGAGAGCTGTTCACATCCGCGATACCGGCCAGTAGCGTGACCCCGGTCGGTCGACGAAGGGGAATGGCATGACGGAGCGGATCGAGGGCCACGGGGGCGATCTGGCACTCGCGGCACTACGCGCGCACGGCGTACGGGAGATGTTCACGCTGTCCGGCGGGCACGTCTTCCCGCTCTACGACGCCGCGCACAGGGCGGGTTTCCCCCTCTACGACGTGCGGCACGAGCAGTCCGCGGTGTTCGCCGCCGAGGCGGTCGCCAAGCTCCAGCGCCGCCCCGGCCTGGCCGTGCTCACCGCCGGCCCCGGCGTCACCAACGGGGTCTCCGGCCTGACCAGCGCGTTCTTCAACGCCTCACCGGTGCTGGTGCTCGGTGGGCGGGCGCCGCAGTTCCGCTGGGGCTCGGGCAGCCTCCAGGAGATGGACCACCTGCCGCTCGTCGCGCCGGTGACCAAGCACGCCGAGACGGTGTTCAGCGCCGACGACATCCCGCGCGCGGTGTCGGCGGCGCTGACCACCGCGCTCACCCCGCACCGCGGCCCGGTGTTCCTGGACTTCCCGCTGGAGGCGGTCTTCTCGGTCGGTGACGCCGACCTGCCGGCGGTCACGCCGCCGGCGCCGATCGAGCCGGACCCGGACGAGGTGGCGAAGGCGGCCCGCCTGATCGCCGGCGCGTCGCGGCCGGTCGTCATCGCCGGCTCCGACGTGTACGCGGGCGACGCCGTCGAGGCGCTGCGCGCCGCCGCCGAGTCGCTTCGGGTGCCGGTGTTCACCAACGGGATGGGCCGGGGCGCGCTGCCGCCGGAGCACCCGCTCGCCTTCGCCAAGGCCCGCCGGGTCGCGCTCAAGGGCGCCGACGTGGTCGTGGTGATCGGCACCCCGCTGGACTTCCGGCTCTCCTTCGGCGACTTCGGCGACGCCCAGGTGGTGCACGTCGTGGACGCGCCCAGCCAGCGGGCCGGGCACGTGCAGCCGGCCGCCGCGCCGGCCGGTGACCTGCGGCTGATCCTCGGCGCGTTCGCCGACCACGCCGGTGACCGGGCCGACCACGCCGACTGGATCGCCGAGCTGCGGACCGCCGAGGACGCGGCGAAGGCCCGCGACGCGGAGGAGATGGCCGCCGAGACCGACCCGATCCGCCCGGCCCGGATCTACGGCGAGCTGCGCAGGGCGCTCGCCCCGGACGCCATCACCATCGGCGACGGCGGCGACTTCGTGTCGTACGCCGGCCGCTATCTGGAGCCGGCCCAGCCCGGCACCTGGCTCGACCCCGGCCCGTACGGGTGCCTCGGCACCGGCATGGGCTACGCGATGGGCGCCCGGGTCAGCCACCCGGACCGGCAGATCTGCGTGCTGATGGGCGACGGCGCGGCCGGCTTCTCGCTGATGGACGTGGAGTCGCTGGTCCGGCAGAAGCTGCCGGTGGTGATCGTGGTCGGCAACAACGGCATCTGGGGGCTGGAGAAGCACCCGATGCGGGCGATGTACGGCTACGACGTGGCCGCCGACCTCCAGCCCGGCCTGCGCTACGACAAGGTGGTCGAGGCGCTCGGCGGCGCGGGCGAGACGGTGGAGAAGGCCGCCGACCTCGGGCCCGCGTTGGGGCGCGCGTTCGACTCGGGCGTGCCGTACCTGGTGAACGTGCTGACCGACCCCGCGGACGCGTACCCCCGTTCGTCGAACCTGGCCTGACCACGGCGCGTGCGGGCCGTCCACCGGGTGACCGGCGGGCGGCCCGCTGCGCGTGTCAGACCTCGGGGCGGTCCCTGTCGTCCGGGCGGCCGCGCAGCTCCTCCTCGCGGCGGCGCAGGTCCTCCTCCCACAGCCGCAGCCGTTCCTGGTCCTCGCGGCGGGACCGCTCGTCCAGCGAGGCGAGGAACTCCGGGTCGTCGTCCGGTGCGAGCGGGCGGCGGGCCGGGGCGGCGGGCCGGGCCGTGCCGGTGACGCCGGCGGTCCCGGCCGGGCGCTCGCGGCCCACCAGGAACCAGGCGATCGAGCCGACCAGCGGGAAGAAGAGAATGATCAGCACCCAGATCATCCGGGGCAGCGCCTTGACCTTCTCCTCGTCGGCGGAGAGACAGCTGATCAGCGCGCACACGGCGAGGACGATCTGGACCAGGAAGAGCAGCACGTAGAGGCGGGCCATGACTCATGATGGCTCACCGCCGCTCGTCAGCGCACCCCGCCGAGCACGTGCGCCACGCCGAGCACCGCAAGTCCGGCCGCGCCGAGCGCGGTCAGCGGCACCGACCATCTGTCGAACCGGCGCGGTCCGGTGCCGGTGGCCCGGTGCCACGTCACCACGAGCACGGCGAGCCAGACCACCACCGCGAGCCCGGCCGGCGCCGCGTCCGCGGCCCGGCCGCCGAACGCCGGCCGGAGCTGGAGCAGCAGCACCGCAGTGAGCGTGAGCAGCGTCCGCCGCCACGCCAGCCGGGTGCGCTCGGGTTGCAGGCCGGGGTCACGGGTCACCGCGCGCCGCCCACCAGCACGGCGGCCACCAGCAGCAGCGCGCCGACCGCGACGACGAGTGCGAGGACGGCCGGGAAGCGGGACGCGGGCAACTCCTCGTTCAGCCGCATGGCGCGTTCGGTGCGCGCCCAGTGGTCGACCGCCCGGATCGAGACGGTGGCGCCGAGCAGCAGCAGCGCGACCGCGAGCGTCTCGCGCAGGTGGGCCAGGCGCAGCGGCGGCAGGAACTGCGCGGCGGCCAGCCCGCCCGCCACCAGCGCGAGACCTGTTCGCAGCCAGGCCAGGAACGTCCGTTCGTTCGCCAGCGAGAAGCGGTAGTCCGGCGGGGTGCCGACCGAACGCAGCTCACGCGGGTCGAACCAGCTCTTGATCGACTCCCACACGCTGCCGATTATCCGCTTTGCCCCGCGCCTAGCCTGGGGGGATGACCGATCTTGACGCGCGCGAGCTGCGCGACGCCTACGACAGCCAGATCCGACCGGAGCTGCCGGACCCGCTGCCGGCCGGGGTGACGGTCGAGCGCGACGGCCCGCTGTTCCGCGTGCTCGGGCTCGACCACCGAGGCTTCCTGACGTACCGGACGCTCGACGGTCTGGCCGGCGCCGAGCTGGACGCGCTCATCGCCCGGCAGGTCGAGGTCTTCCGGGACCGGGGCGAGCCGGTCGAGTGGAAGCTCGCCGGTCACGACGAGCCGGCCGACCTGGGCGACCGGCTGCGCGCCGCCGGATTCGTGCCGGAGGACCAGGAGACGGTCGTGGTCGGCCCGGTCGCGCCGCTCGCCGCCGCCGTCCCGGTGCTCCCCGAGGGGGTACGCCTGCGCGAGGTCACCAGCCGGGCGGACCTGGAGCGGATCGCCGCGATGGAGGAGGAGGTCTGGCACTCCGACCGCAGCCACCTGGTGTACGGGCTGGTCCGGGAGATCGAGGCCGATCCGCAGTCGATCACGATCGTGGTGGCGGAGGCGGGCGAGACCGTGATCAGCGCCGGCTGGATCCGTTACCAGCGGGGCACCGGCTTCGCCAGCCTCTGGGGCGGCTCGACGCTGCCGCAGTGGCGCAGGAAGGGCGTCTACCGGGCGCTCGTGGCCCACCGGGCGCGGCTGGCGCAGCAGCGCGGCAAGACGCTGCTCCAGGTGGACTGCTCGCCGGACAGCCGCCCCATCCTGGAGCGGCTCGGGCTCGTTGCGGTCACCACCTCCACGCCGTACGTCTACACTCCGTGATCATGGAACGGTTGACGGCGGACGAGCGGCTCACCCTGAAGACCGGTGCGTTCGGTGCCGTCTTCCTGGTCTCCAACGCCGTACCCGGGGTGCTGGCCATGGTGCGGGAGAGCTTCGCCGCCTCCGGCGCGCTCGCCGAGGTGGGGGGCGTGGTCAAGGAGGCGCTGACCACCGGGCCGCTGCCGCAGCTCCCCCGGGACTCGGTCCTGGAGGTCGAGTCGGTGGTGCTGCCCGCGCTGGGCCGGTCGGTGGAGATCCTGCGCGCCAAGTCGCCGGGCGACGTCGAGACGTACCGGTCGGTGGTGCTGGCCGCGGCGGAGCGGGTGGCCCAGGCGCACCGGGGGATCGAGCCGGCCGAGGCGGCGGCGATCGAGAAGATCCGGCAGGCGCTGGCCGAGCCGGCGTGACGGTGGTGAGTTGCGTCACTCCGGGCCGCCGGGGTGGCCATGCTACTTGCGGGTAACATTGCTCCGTGGGGAAGTGCACAGCAGCCCGCGGTTGACCCACGTTGCGTCACGCGGGAGGCTGCGCCCGTGACCGGGCGAGTGATCGCTACACCAAACAGGAGGGTCGTCGAAGCGCGATGAACATCGTCGTACTCGTCAAGCAGGTGCCCGATTCGGGCGCGGACCGCAACCTGCGTTCTGACGACAACACCGTCGACCGCGGTTCGGCGAACAACGTCATCAACGAGATGGACGAGTACGCCATCGAAGAGGCGTTGAAGATCAAGGAGGCGCACGGCGGCGAGGTCACCATCCTGACCATGGGTCCGGACCGGGCGACCGAGTCGATCCGCAAGGCGCTCTCCATGGGCCCGGACAAGGCCGTCCACGTGGTGGACGACGCCCTGCACGGCTCCTGCGCGGTGGCCACCTCGAAGGTGCTGGCCGCCGCCCTCGGGCAGCTCAACGCCGACCTGGTCATCTGCGGCGCCGAGTCGACCGACGGCCGGGTCCAGGTCATGCCGCACATGATCGCCGAGCGGCTGGGCGTGGCCGCCCTGACCGGCGCGCGCAAGCTCACCGTCGACGGGTCGAACCTGACCGTCGAGCGGCAGACCGAGGAGGGCTACGAGGTGGTCACCGCCTCGACCCCGGCCGTGGTCTCCGTCTGGGACACCATCAACGAGCCGCGCTACCCGTCCTTCAAGGGCATCATGGCGGCCAAGAAGAAGCCGGTGCAGACGCTCTCCCTGGGCGACCTGGGCGTGGCCCCGGCCGAGGTGGGCTTCGACGGCGCCACCAGCGCCGTGGTGGAGCACTCCAAGCGCCCGCCGCGCTCCGGCGGCGAGAAGATCACCGACGAGGGCGAGGGCGGCGTGAAGCTGGTCGAGTTCCTCGCCACCGAGAAGTTCGTGTGAGAGGTCACTGACATGTCTGAGGTTCTCGTCGTCGTCGAAGCCACGAAGGAATTCGGCGTCAAGAAGGTCACCCTGGAGATGCTCACCCTCGCCCGCGAGCTGGGCACCCCGAGCGCCGTCGTCCTCGGTGGCGCCGGCGCCGCCGAGGCGCTGAGCGCCAAGCTCGGCGAGTACGGCGCGGAGAAGATCTACGCCGCCGAGGGCGAGGAGATCGACGGCTACCTGGTGGCCCCCAAGGCCACGGTGGTCGCCGAGCTGGTCAAGCGCGTCCAGCCGGCCGCCGTGCTGCTCGCCTCGTCGCAGGAGGGCAAGGAGATCGCCGCCCGCCTCGCGGTCAAGCTGGACAACGGCATCCTGACCGACGTGGTCGGCCTGGCCGCCGACGGCACCGCCACCCAGGTCGCGTTCGCCGGCTCCACCATCGTCAAGTCCAAGGTCACCAAGGGCCTGCCGCTGGTCACCGTCCGGCCGAACTCGCTCAACCCGGCCCCGGCCGCGGCCACCCCGGCGGTCGAGCAGCTCACCGTGTCGGTCACCGACGCGGACAAGCTCGCCAAGGTCGTCGAGCGGGTCGCCGAGCAGAAGGGCTCCCGCCCCGAGCTGACCGAGGCGTCGGTGGTCGTCTCCGGCGGTCGCGGTGTCGGCAACGCCGACAACTTCAAGCTGGTCGAGGAGATGGCCGACCTGCTCGGCGGCGCGGTCGGCGCGTCCCGCGCGGCAGTCGACTCCGGCTACTACCCGCACCAGTTCCAGGTGGGCCAGACCGGCAAGACCGTCTCCCCGCAGCTCTACGTCGCGCTGGGCATCTCCGGTGCGATCCAGCACCGGGCCGGCATGCAGACCTCGAAGACCATCGTCGCGGTGAACAAGGACGCCGAGGCGCCGATCTTCGAGCTGGCCGACTACGGCGTGGTCGGCGACCTGTTCAAGGTCGTCCCGCAGGCCGCCGAGGAGATCCGCAAGCGCAAGTGAGCGTCGCGTGAAAGAAGGCCGCCGCCCGGTGCACCGGGCGGCGGCCTTTCTCGTAGGGAGCTGATCGGCGGGCCGGGGAGCTGAGCCGGCCCGCCGATCAGCCCGTCAGGGTGCCCCTCAGCAGGCTGTCGCCGGAGTGGCCGGGCTTGTTGTCGTACTGCTCCGCGCTGACGTCGACCACGGTGTAGGTACGCAGGTCGACGTTCGGGGGGATCGGCAGGAGCGCGTCCCCTGATCCGTTGCTCAGCGTACCCACGGAGAACATATCCATCGTGTTCGGATCGATCAGCCAGACCTCGTAGTACCCCGGAACGGTCGGGAGATTCGCCACGTGCAGATGCAATCGGTGGTCGCCGAGCACCCGGGCGTCGCCGGAGGCGTCCTTCGGCGTCGAACCGAACGCGGCGAGCGGCGCGCTGGCCAGCACCGGCGGCCGGGGATCGGTCTCCTCGCCGCCGCCGAGCACCGCGGCGGTTCCGGCCACGCCGATCACCGCGGCGGCTGTGGCGGTGACCGCTGTGGTCGCCCAACCCGGCCAGCGCCGGCTCCGCCGCGGACGACGTGCCACGACGGGTACGGCGGCCGGCTCCACCGGGTCGGCCGAACGCGGCAGGCGCCTGTCGGTCAGCGCCGGCAGCTGCTCGGCGGCCCGGACCTCGGCCATGATGCCCTGCCAGATGTGCTCCGGCGGGTCGGGCAGCTCGGCCAGGCCCTGGGTGCCCGCGCCGAGCCCGGCGACGTGCTGGAGCGTCTCCACCTCGCCCCGGCAGTGGTCGCAGGTGTCCAGATGGGTGGCCTCGCCGTCAGCCGCCTCGCTCTCACCGAGCGCCAGAAAGACCAGCCGGTCGTGGTCCAGGTGCTGCACCGTCCACCTCCCATCTGCGTTTCAGGCTCTGCATGCCGCGTCTGATGTGACTCTTGACGGTGCCGAGCGGCACTCCGGTCACCGCCGCGATCTGCTGGTGTGTCAGGTCGTCGTAGAACGCCAGCTCCAGCATCCGGCGCTGCTCGTCCGGGAGCCGGGCCAGCTCGTCGGCGACCACCAGGCGGTCGACCACGGTG
The DNA here is from genome assembly GCF_000717585.1 of Micromonospora globosa. NCBI lineage: Bacteria > Bacillati > Actinomycetota > Actinomycetes > Micromonosporales > Micromonosporaceae > Micromonospora > Micromonospora globosa. Next base: position 97,384 of record NZ_JNZR01000006.1, on the reverse strand, counting down.
TCCGGGTCGGGGCCGGTGGAGACCGGCTCCGGCAGTTGCTTCACCGTCTCGACCACCCGGGTCTCCCGGGCCGAGGCCCGGATCCGGTCGACCACCTTGCGCCGCCCGATTCCGAGCAGCCAGCCGACCAGTGAGCCTTTCGCCGGGTCGAACGTCTCCCGGCCGAGCCAGGCGGCGACGAACGTCGCCTGGGTCACGTCCTCGGCGTCGCTGCGGTTCACGAGCGTCGTGGCGGCCAGGTGCAGCACCGCTCGCCCGTACCTGTCGTACGCCTCTCGCAGGGCCGCCTCGTCGCCGTCGCGGAACCGGGTGGCGAGGTCGTCCTCGCCCGGCGGTTCGGGGCCCTGCCTCGCCGCCGTCACCGGGCGGCTCGCCTTCCGTGGGGCATGCCCGACTGTAACTCCCACAGCCTTCGCCCCACTCTCCCGGTGTGTCGGTCACGACCCTCGTCACCTCTCCTTCGTCGCCGGAGGGTCCGGCGGATGCGCCCGGAGACGGGAAAAAGAAATCGGATCCGGGCGCATCCCGGGGCGACGGAGCCGGCGTAACCCGTTCTGCAAGCCAGGCCTGACGAATCAGCACCAACCACCAGGAGGCAGACAATGCAGTACGCGATGTTCCGTCGGGTCGCCGCGGGCGGCGCAGTGGCCGCCCTCACCTTCGCCGGCGTCGGCGCCGCCACCATGAGCCCGGCCTACGCCGCCTCGTCGAAGGTCTCCGTGGTCCACGGCATCCCGGACACCCCGGTCGACGTGTACGTCAACGGCGAGAAGACGCTGAACAACTTCAAGCCCGGCGACGTCGCCGGCCCGCTCACCCTGCCCGAGGGGGAGTACGACATCGCCCTGACCAAGCCGGGTGAGGCCATCGACAAGGCGATCCTGAAGGTGGACGACGCCGCGGTGCCGGGCGGGGCGAACATCAGCCTCGCCGCCCACCTGAGCGCCGCCGGCGAGCCGCAGATCACCCCGTTCGTCAACGACGTGTCCAAGGTGGGCGCCGGCAAGGCCCGGCTGATCGTCCGGCACACCGCCGCCGCCCCGGCCGTCGACGTGCGGGCCGGCGGCAAGCCGGTCTTCGAGGGCCTGACCAACCCGAAGGAGGCGAAGGCGGACGTGGCCGCCGGCTCGGTCGAGGCGGACGTGGTGCTCGCCGGCACCGACACCGTCGCCATCGGCCCGGCCGACCTGAACCTGAAGGAGGGCACCGCCACCATCGTCTACGCGATCGGCTCGGCCGAGGCGAAGAACCTGAGCGTGGTCGCCCAGACCATCAACGGCCTGCACTCGGCGCCGGGCGGCGTGCCCAGCGGCACCGGCGGCCAGGCCGGCACCGGCGTGGACACCTGGTGGTACGTGCTGGCCGGGGCCGGCGTGCTGCTCCTGGTCGGCGGCGGGGCGCGGGTGGCGGCAACCGCCCGGGCCGGTCGCCGGTGACGGTGCGCAACCGCGGGGCGCTGGCGGCGATGGCCGCCGGCGCCGCCGCGCTCACCCTGGCGGGTGTGGTGGCGTGCGGGTCCGAGCCCGCCGAGGACGTCGGCGGCGACGAGGTGACCGCCCTGGCCGGCGCCACACCCACGCCCACACCGGCGGCGACGGCGACCGGCGGCGGTTCGGTACCGGTGAACCCGGGGACGCTGCCGGCCGACAGCGAGATCGTGCCGCCGGTGAAGCTGAGCATCCCGCCGATCCGGGTCACCGCTACCGTCAACCCGGTGGGCGTCAACGAGCGCACCGACGAGTTCGAGGTGCCGCCCAGCGTGGACCAGGTCGGCTGGTACCGCTACGGCCCGGGCCTGGAGGCCGGCGCCGGCTCGGTGGTGATCGCCGGGCACGTGGACAGCGCCGAGCAGGGCAAGGGTGCGTTCTTCCGGCTGCGTGAGCTGGGCCAGGGGGACGAGCTCACCGCCACCGGCTCGGACGGCCGCGAGCGCTCCTACCGGGTGGTTGCCCGGGAGGAGTACCGGAAGTCGAAGATCCCGCTGGAGCGGTACTTCGCGCGCGACGGTAAACCCCGCCTCACGCTGATCACCTGCGGCGGGCCGTTCGACGCGAAGACCCGCAGCTACCGGGACAACATCGTGATCACTGCCGTTCCCGCGTGATCACGGCCGTTCCCGCGTGAGCGCGCGAGAGCGGGCCGGACCGCCCCGGGTGGGACGGGGCGGTCCGGCCCCCGGTGCCTGGTACGCAGGCCGTTAGGCTGAACCGTGATGGCATACCTTGATCACGCGGCGACGACCCCGATGCTGGACGAGGCACTCGAGGCGTACGTCGCTGCCGCCCGCGAGGTCGGCAACGCCTCGTCGCTGCACGCGGCGGGCCGCCGGGCCCGGCGGCGGGTGGAGGAGTCCCGCGAGCGGGTGGCCGCCGCGCTCGGCGCTCGCCCCTCCGAGGTGATCTTCACCGGCGGCGGCACGGAGAGCGACAACCTCGCCGTGAAGGGCGTCTTCTGGGCTCGTCGCGCCGCCCGGGCCGACCGGGTCCGGGTGGTCTCCAGCGCGGTCGAGCACCACGCCGTCCTCGACGCGGTGGACTGGCTGGTCGAGCACGAGGACGCGCAGGCCGGCTGGCTGCCGGTCGACGCGGCCGGACGGCTCGATCCGGAGCGACTGCGCGCCGAGCTGGCCGAGCACGGCGAGCGTGTCGCGGTGGTCACCGCCATGTGGGCCAACAACGAGGTGGGCACCGTCCAGCCGGTGGCCGAGCTGGCCGCCGTCGCCGCCGAACACGGGGTGCCGTTCCACACCGACGCCATCCAGGCGGTCGGGCAGGTCCCCGTCGACTTCGCCGCCAGCGGCGTGTCGGCGCTCACCGTGACCGGGCACAAGCTCGGCGGCCCGGCCGGTGTGGGCGCGCTGCTGCTGGCCCGCGACGTGGCGGCCACCCCGCTGCTGCACGGCGGCGGCCAGGAGCGCGACGTACGCTCCGGGACGCTGGACACCGCCGGCATCGTCGCGTTCGCCGTCGCCGTCGAGGCCGCGGTCAAGGGCCAGCAGGAGTACGCCGCCCGCGTCGCCGCGCTCCGCGACGAGCTGGTCGAGCGGGTCCGGCAGGCCGTCCCCGAGGTGATCTTCAACGGCGACCCGGCCGACCGGCTCCCGGGCAACGCGCACTTCTCCTTCCCCGGCTGCGAGGGAGACGCGCTGCTGCTGCTCCTGGACGCCCAGGGCATCGCCTGCTCGACCGGGTCGGCCTGCTCCGCCGGGGTGGCCCAGCCCTCGCACGTGCTGCTGGCGATGGGCGCCGACGACGACCGGGCCCGGTCCTCGCTGCGCTTCACGCTCGGCCACACGAGCACCGGCGCGGACGTGGACGCGCTGATCGCCGCGCTGCCCGCAGCGGTGGAGCGGGCCCGCCGCGCGGCCGCCCTCCGTACTCCCCGCTGACCCGGATACGCTCGGTGAGGACGAGGGGAGTGGGCCGGTGAGGGTTCTGGCGGCGATGTCGGGCGGGGTGGACTCCGCCGTCGCGGCGGCACGGGCGGTGGAGGCCGGGCACGACGTGACGGGCGTGCACCTGGCCCTGGCCCGTAACCCGCAGACGTACCGCACCGGCGCCCGGGGCTGCTGCACGCTGGAGGACTCCCGGGACGCCCGGCGCGCCGCCGACGTGCTCGGCATCCCGTTCTACGTGTGGGACATGGCCGACCGGTTCCACGACGACGTGGTGGACGACTTCGTGGCCGAGTACGCCGCGGGGCGTACCCCGAATCCCTGCCTGCGCTGCAACGAGAAGATCAAGTTCGCGGCGGTGCTGGACCGGGCCGTGGCCCTGGGCTTCGACGCGGTGGTGACCGGCCACCACGCCCGGCTCGGCGCGGACGGCCTGCTGCGGCGCAGCGTGGACGCGGCCAAGGACCAGTCGTACGTGCTGGCGGTGCTGACCCGCGCGCAGCTCGACCGGTCGATCTTCCCGCTCGGTGACTCGACGAAGGCCGAGGTGCGCGCGGAGGCCGCCCGGCGCGGCCTCGCCGTGGCCGACAAGCCGGACTCGCACGACATCTGCTTCATCGCCGACGGCGACACCCGCGGCTTCCTCGCCGAGCGGCTCGGCGAGGCGCCGGGCCAGGTGGTGGACGCGCTCACCGGCGCGGTGGTGGGCAGCCACAGCGGCGCCTACCAGTACACCGTCGGACAGCGGCGCGGCCTGCACCTGGACCGCCCGGCGCCGGACGGCCGGCCCCGCTACGTGCTGTCCATCACCCCGACCACGAACACGGTGACAGTAGGCCCGGCCGAGGCGCTGGAGGTCTCCGACGTACGCGCCACCCGCCCGGTGTGGACCGGCGGGCCGCGCCCGGACGGGCCGGTCGAGTGCGAGGTGCAGCTCCGGGCGCACGGCGACGTGGTGCCGGCCGCCGTCGAGGTCGACGCCGACGGCCTGCGCGCGTCGCTGCGCCGCCCGGTCCGGGGTGTGGCAGCCGGCCAGGCGATAGTGGCCTACCGGCCGGACCCGGCCGGTGACGTGGTCCTCGGCTCCGCCACCATCACCGCCGCCTGACCGGCGACGGGCAGCGGATAGGCTGCGGCCGTGACTGAGCAGGCGTGGCCCTGGCCCACCGGCGCGGCGACCGGCATCGGGTCGCTGCCCGGCACCGACATCGCCGAGGCGCAGCGGATCGTGCTCGGCGAGCTGCCCGCACTGCCGCACCTGCCCGAGCTGCCAGCCCGGGGGCCGGGCGCGGACATCGTCGGCCGCACCGCCGGCCTGCTCGTCGAACTGCCGGTCGAGCTGTACGCGGCCCGCTGGCGGATCGCCCCGCGCCCCGGCCGGGACGTGCGTCGTGCCCGCGACCTGATGGAACGCGACCTCGACCAGCTCGCCGAGCAGGCCGAGGAGTACGCCGGACCGGTCAAGGTCCAGGCCGCCGGCCCGTTCACCCTCGCCGCCGTGCTGGAGCTGCCGATCGGCGGCCGGATGCTGCGCGACCCGGGCGCGGTACGCGACCTCGCCGGCTCGCTCGGCGAAGGGCTGCGCGGGCACGTCGAGGCGGTGACCCGGCGGCTGCCCCGTGCCTCGGTGCTGCTCCAGCTCGACGAGCCGTCCCTGCCGGCGGTGCTGGCCGGCCGGGTGCCCACCGAGAGCGGATTCGGCACCCACCGTCCGGTGGAGACCGAGGTGGCGCGGGCGCTGCTGCACGACGTGATCGAGGCGGCCGGTGTTCCGGCGCTCGTGCACTGCTGCGCGCCGGACGCGCCGCTGGAGCTGATCCGGTCCGCCGGCGCGGTGGGCGTCGCCCTCGACCTGTCGCTGGTCACCGACCTCGACCCGCTCGGCGAGGCGATCGACGCCGGGCTCGGGCTGCTGGCCGGCGCCGCGCCGACGCTGCCGCCGCCGTCCGGCCGGGCGCCGACGTCGGCCGAGGTCGCCGACCGGGTCCGGCGGGTCTGGGACCAGCTCGGCTTCCCCCGCCGCCGGCTGGCCGAGCAGGTGGTGATCACCCCCGCGTGCGGCCTGGCCGGCGCCACCCCGGGGTACGCCCGTGCAGTGCTCACCGCCTGCCGCGACGCGGGCCGGCGGCTCGCCGAGGACTGACGTTTTTCCGTCGTACCCGCCGGGCACGATGACCGGCATGATTGGACGACTGCGTTCCACAGTGATCGACTGCCCCGATCCGCGCGCGCTCGCCGCCTTCTACTCCGAGCTGCTCGGCCTGCCCGTGGTGGAGGAGAACTCCGACGGCGACGAGTGGGTGGTGCTCGGCGGCCCACCCGGGCACCAGCCGCGGGTGGCCTTGCAGCGGGCACCGGGCCTGCGCACCCCCGACTGGCCCGACCCGGCCCGGCCGCAGCAGTTCCACCTCGACGTGAGCGTCGACGACATCGAGGCGGCCGAGAAGGCGGTGCTGGCGCTCGGCGCACGGCGGCTGCCAGGTGAGGGGGAGGGCTTCCGGGTCTACGCCGACCCGGTCGGCCACCCGTTCTGCCTCTGCTGGGACTGATCTTCCGCCACTTGCGCGGCGGGGGCATGATCGCCACCGTGACCGCCTCCACCGCCACCGGCCGCGCCGCCGGTTCGCTGTTCGGCCTGGCCTACGGCGACGCCCTGGGCAAGCCGACCGAGTTCCTCACCGTCACCGAGATCGTCCGGCGCTACGGTCCGGGCGGTCCGCGCGAGCTGACCGGCGACCCGGCCCTGGTCACCGACGACACGCAGATGGCGCTGGCCGTGGCGTGGGCGCTGCACGACGCGCCCGCGTACACGGCCGAGGTGGTGGAGCCGCTGCTGCGGCAGCGCTTCGTCGACTGGTCGGTCAGCCCGGAGAACAACCGCGCCCCGGGCATGACCTGCCTGCGGGCCTGCGCCGAGCTGGCCCGGGGCGCCCGCTGGCAGGAGGCCACAGTCGCCGGTTCGAAGGGCTGCGGCGCGAACATGCGCGTCACCCCGGTCGGGCTGCTCGACGTCGACCTGGACACGATGGCCGGGCTGGCCCAGCTCCAGGCCGGCCTGACCCACGGTCACCCGACCGGGCTGGCGGCGAGCGAGCTGACCGCGTACGCGGTCCGGCTGCTGCGCGACGGCGCGGCGCTGCCGGAACTGCCCGGCCTGCTCACCGAGCGGGCCCGGGAGCAGCGCACCGTCTACCGGGACGACTGGCTCGGTGACCTGTGGCAGCGGCCCGGCGAGAGCAACGCGGCCGAGTTCGTCGCCCGGGGCTGGGACGACTGCCTGCGCGTGCTCGGCCGGCTGGAGGCGGCGCTGGCCCGCCCGGACGACGGCGGCGACCCGTGCCGGTTCACCGGCGAGGGGTGGGTCGCCGAGGAGGCGCTGGCCACCGCGCTGCTCTGCGCGCTGCGCCACACCGACGACCCGGTCGGCGCGCTGGCCCGGGGCGCCACCACCGCCGGTGACTCGGACTCCATCGCCGCGCTGGCCGGCGCGTTCGTCGGGGCCGCGTACGGCACGGCCGCCTGGCCCGCCGGGTGGGCCGGGCGGATCGAGTACGCCGGCCAGCTCACCGCGCTCGCCGACGCGTTCGACGGGGAGGCGTCCGGCGCCGGCTCACCCCGCGACGGCCGGGGACCGGCGGCGTGACCCCGCCTTCCGGGTGAGGCCGGGGCGAGGCGGCTCGCTCAGCCGGTGAGGTGGCTCAGCCGGCGGACGCCCCGCCACAGGTCCGGGTCGCAGGTGCCGGCCCGGTCGGCGAACGCGTCCAGCGGCACCGGGATCGGCTCGCTGACGTCGAGGTAGCTGTCGTGGTCGGCGTCCGGATCCCAGTCCCGGGTCGGGATCGGCAGGTGGTCGTCCCGGTCCGACTTGTCCTGGCTGGTGATCTTCAGGACCTCGGCGTCCCGGCCGTCGACGCGCAGCACCAGACAGGGACGCACCTTCGAACCGGTCCCGTCGGCGTAGGGCACGTCGGCCCACCAGATCTCCCCGGGCCGGGGCTCGTCCCGGCTCGTCCGTCCGGCGCCCCGCGGCCTCGGCGGCGTCGCGGTGCGGCCACCCCGTGGCCCGGTGCCGGCCCGGTCACCGCGGCGTCCACCGCCGGTCCGCTCGCCGTCCGGTCCGCCGGTGCGGCTGCCACGCCCGGTGCCCGGCCGCCGTCCGTCGGCCCGGTCGCGCTTCCCGTCGGCCCGGTCGCGCGTCCCGGCGCGTTCGGCCGCCCGGCGGCGCCAGTCGTTCCACAGCCAGCCGGCTGCGACGCAGGCCGCGATCACCAGCGCCCAGATCACCCCGTCGCGCATTCGTCGTCCGCCTTCCGACCGTTGTGGCCCACTACCGCCGACCGATCGTCGCACGGCCCGGCCCCACCCGCCCGGGTGGCGCGGTGGGCGTCCGTTCGCCCTGCTCGGCGCGGGTGGCCGGACGACTGTCACAGCCGACCGCTACGGTTCTCGGGTAGCACGAACACGGGAGGTCGACAGCGGTGTCCGAAGGCGGCGGCGTGTCCGAAGAAGCGGTTCCCCCAGCGGTCGACGCGGCCCAGGACGCGGCGGCGGGTGCCGAGCCGACCCCGGCGGCCCGGGAGCGGCACGCCACGCTCAGCCAGGAGCTGACCGAGCACCAGTACCGCTACTACGTGCTCGACGCGCCGACGGTCACCGACGCGGAGTTCGACAAGCAGCTGCGGGAACTGGAGGCGCTGGAGGCCGAATACCCGGCGTTGCGCACCCCCGACTCGCCCACCCAGCGGGTCGGCGGCACCTTCTCCACCGACTTCACGCCGGTCACGCACGCCGAGCGGATGCTCTCGCTCGACAACGCCTTCGCCGACGAGGAACTGGCCGCCTGGTCGGAGCGGGTCGAGCGCGACGCCGGCGGCCCGGTGCCCTACCTGTGCGAGCTGAAGGTCGACGGGCTCGCCATCAACCTCACCTACGAGAAGGGCCGGCTGGTGCGCGCGGCCACCCGGGGCGACGGCCGCACCGGCGAGGACGTCACCGCCAACGTGCGCAGCATCAAGGGCGTGCCGGCCCGGCTGACCCCGGCCGGCGACTTCCCCGACGTGCCCGACCTGATCGAGGTGCGCGGCGAGATCTACTTCCCGGTGGCCGCGTTCGCCGACCTGAACGCGAGCCTGGTCGAGCAGGGCAAGGCGCCGTTCGCCAACCCGCGCAACGCCGCCGCCGGCAGCCTGCGGCAGAAGGACCCCCGGGTGACCGCCTCCCGCCCGCTGCGCCTGGTGGTGCACGGCGTCGGCGCGCGCACCGGGTTCCGGCCGGCCGCGCAGTCCGAGTCGTACGCCGCACTCAAGGCGTGGGGGCTGCCCACCAGCGACCGGTGGCGGGTGGTGGACGACCTGGCCGGCGTCGCGGAATACATCGCCTACTACGGCAGGCACCGGCACGACGTCGAGCACGAGATCGACGGCGTGGTGGTCAAGGTCGACCCGGTCTCCATCCAGGGCCGCCTCGGCTCGACCAGCCGCGCGCCCCGCTGGGCGATCGCCTTCAAATACCCGCCGGAGGAGGTCAACACCAAGCTGCTCGACATCGAGGTGGAGGTCGGGCGCACCGGCCGGGTCACCCCGCGCGCCGTGCTCCAGCCGGTGCGGGTGGCCGGCTCCACCGTCGCCTACGCCACCCTGCACAACGCGCGCGAGGTCGAACGCAAGGGTGTGCTCATCGGCGACACGGTGGTGCTGCGCAAGGCCGGCGACGTGATCCCCGAGGTGCTCGGCCCGGTGGTCGAGCTGCGCCCGGCCGACGCCCGCCCGTTCGTCATGCCTACCACCTGCCCGGCCTGCGGCACACCGCTCGCGCCGGCCAAGGAGAGCGACGTCGACATCCGCTGCCCCAACGGGCGGGCCTGCCCCGGTCAGATCCGCGAGCGGGTCTTCTACCTGGCCAGCCGCAAGGTGCTCGACATCGAGGTGCTCGGCGAGAAGGGCGCGGCGGCGCTGCTGGACGCCCAGATCATCACCAACGAGGGCGACCTGTTCCAGCTCGACGCCGAGCAGTTGAGCCGGTCGCCGTTCTTCGTCAACAAGGACGGCAGCCTGGGCAGCAACGCCACCAAGCTGCTCGACAACCTCGCCGAGGCCAAGGAACGCGACCTGTGGCGGGTGCTGGTGGCGCTGTCCATCCGGCACGTCGGCCCGACCGCCGCCCAGGCGCTCGCCCGGCACTTCCGCTCGGTCGCCGCGATCGAGGCCGCCGGTGAGGAGGAGCTGTCCTCGGTGGACGGCGTCGGCCCGACCATCGCGGCGAGCGTGAAGGAATGGTTCGCCGTCGACTGGCACCGCGACGTGGTGCGCAAGTGGGCCGAGGCGGGCGTACGGATGGCCGAGGAGGCCGCCGACGAGGGGCCGCGACCGCTCGACGGGATCACGGTGGTGGTCACCGGCACGCTGAGCGGGTTCAGCCGCGACCAGGCGGCCGAGGCGATCCAGGTCCGGGGCGGAAAGGTGACCGGCTCGGTCTCCAAGAAGACGGGCTTCGTGGTGGTCGGCGACAATCCCGGATCCAAGGCCGACAAGGCCGCCACCCTGAAACTGCCGATCCTCGACGAGGACGGTTTCCGGGTGCTGCTGGACTCCGGCCCGGAGGCGGCCCGCGAGGTGGCCCGGGTGGAGGACTGACAGGCTGGTCACAGCGATCGTCCGGCGGATACCAAGTTAATTACGACTACGACCGATTCGTGACTGTCGTGTCGGGGAAATCGCCTCGGAGGGCGTTTCATTGGCGTACGACGCGTGACGGCGCGCGCCAGGACGTTCCCCGGGAGGTGCGATGGAGACCGGCGACCCGCGTAACTCCGTCCCGCCCGGGCGGAGCGGGCCGTTCTTCGGCTTCGTCGGCGCGATCGGCGTGGTCGCCCTGGCGGTCTCGGCCGGGCCGCTCGTCGCGCTCGCCGACAGGTGGAGTGAACTGCCGGCTGCGTTCTGGACAATGGCGGCGCTCGCCGTCGCCTGCGACGCCCGCCCGTTCGTCCCGCCCGGCCGGCGGCAGACCTCGGCGGTGTTCCCGTCGACCTGCTTCACCTTCGCCATCCTGCTCGGCTGGGGCTTCGGTCCGGCCGTCGCGGTGCAGGCCGTGGCGGTCGCGGTCAGCGGCTGGCGGCTCGGGTACGCCCCCTGGCGTACCGGCTTCAACGCCGCGCAGTACGCGTGCGCGCTCGCCGCCGCGTACGCGGTCACCCGGCTGGGCCCGGGTGAGCTGTTCGACGGCGGCCGTCTGCACTGGACCGACGTGGCGGCGGTGGGCGGCGCGACGGTCGCCTGGTTCGTGGTCAACTACGGGCTGGTCAGCTCCGCGGTCCGGTTGCGCTTCGGCGACAGGTGGTGGCCGAGCGTCCGCAGCGGCCTGGCCTACGAACTGCTCGCCACCGGTTCGCTGCTGCTGCTCGCGCCGGTGCTGGTGGCCGCCGCCCGGGCCAGCGCGGCGCTGATCCCGCTGGTGCTGGTGCCGCTGTTCGCCGTCTACCGGATGGCCCGGCTCTCCGCCGAACGGGAACAGCTCGCCGACGTGGACCCGCTCACCGGGCTGCCCAACCGCAAGGCGCTGCTCACCGAGGTGGCCGAGCAGGTGCACCTGCACGGCGACCGGGCCGCCCGGGGCGCGCCGGACGCGCACCTGGCGCTGCTGCTGCTCGACCTCGACCGGTTCAAGCACGTCAACGACGCGCTCGGGCACGCGGTAGGGGACCGCCTGCTGGTCGAGGTGAGCGCCCGGCTGACGGGCGCTGTGGGCGCCGGTGACATGGTGGCGCGGCTCGGCGGCGACGAGTTCGCCATCGTCGTACCCCGGCTCACCGACATCGACCAGGCTCGCGAGCGGGCCGCCCGGGTGGTCGCCGCGCTCGCCGAACCGGTGCCGCTGGACGGGCTGCCGCTGGACGTGGGCGGCGCCATCGGCATCGCGCTCTACCCCGACCACGGCGAGGACTTCGCCACCCTGATGCGCCACGCCGACGTGGCCATGTATGACGCGAAGCACCGCAACGACACGGTGGCGGTCTACGCGCCGGAGTCCGACCACAACTCGGCCGAGCGCCTGAGCCTGCTGGCCGACCTGCGCCGGGTGCTGGAGTCCGGCCCGTCCGCGCAGGGCGGGGAGACTGTGGGCGTACGCGGGGGTGACGGCGCGGCCCTGACCCCGGCGCTGCCGGTGCGGGCCGACCGCCCGGCCCGCAACCAGCGGCCGGCGCGCGACGGCGGCCGGCGGTCCGGCGACGGGCCGAACCGCTGGCTGCGACGGCGCCGCGAGCGCGTCGAGGAGCGGCACGACGACGACCTGATCGAGCGGATCCTCACCGGCGCCGACCCGATCCGCCGCCGGGCCGCCCGGGCCGGCACCGGCCCGGGCGCGGGTCCGCTCGTGGTGGACGACGCGGAGTTCGCGCCGGAGACGGAGACCGCCGACGCCGACGCCGACGTCACCCAGGACGCGGAGGCCGCAGTGAGCACCGGTGCGCCGGGCGTCATCGGGCCGACCGCCGACGGGAGCACGGTGGCCGGGCCGGACGAGCAGGCCGGGCACCCGGGCGAGATCACCATGTACTACCAGCCGCAAATCGCCATCGCGACAGGCGAGGTGGTGGGCGTCGAGGCGCTGCTGCGCTGGCGGCACCCGCGCCGGGGCATGGTCGACCCGGGTGAGCTGATCCAGGTCGCCGAGCAGAGCGCGGTGATGCGGCTGCTCACCCGCCGCGTGGTGGACGACGTGGTGGAGCAGCTCGCCAAGTGGTCGGCGGCCGGGCTCACGCTGCGGGCCGCGCTCAACGTCAGCGTCCGTGACCTGCACACCGGCGAGATCGCCGACCAGATCGCCGACCGGCTGGCCCGGTACGGCGTGCCGCCGGAGCGCCTCCAGGTGGAGATCACCGAGGGCGCGCTGATGGCCGACCCGCGGCGGGTGCTCGCCAGCATCACCCAACTGCACCGCATCGGCGTCGGCATCGCGCTCGACGACTTCGGTACCGGTTACTCGTCGCTGCAACACCTGCGGCGGCTCCCGCTGTCCGAGGTGAAGGTGGACCGGTCGTTCGTCCTCGGGATGGCCGAGGACCCGGACGATGCGGCGATCGTCCGCTCGATGATCGAACTGGCCGGGGCGCTCGGGCTGCGTGTGGTGGCCGAGGGCGTGGAGGACGAGCGCACCTGGCGGATGCTGCACGCCGCCGGGTGCGACGTGGCGCAGGGCTGGTTCCACGCCCGGCCGATGCCGGCCGAGGACCTGGTGGCCTGGCTGTCCCGCTACCGGCCGGTGCGCCCGGCGGAGGCGGGGAGCCGCAGCGGTCCGGCCCCGGAGGGGGAGTCGAAGGCGTCGTCGTGACGGCGGGACAATAGACTCGCTCCGGTCACCGCGCGTCATCGAGCACGCCCGCACGCGCGGCCGGCCCACCGCAGACGTCTCAGGACAGCCACGAAGGGGGCACTGATGGCCGCCATCTCCCGCGAGGAGGTCGCGCACCTCGCGCGACTGTCGCGGCTCGCCGTCACGGAGGAGGAACTGGACACCTTCGCCGGCCAGCTGGATGTGATCCTCCAGTCGGTCGCGCAGGTCGGCGAGGTCGCCGCGGCGGACATCCCGCCGACGTCCCACTCCGTGCCGCTGACGAACGTGCTCCGTGAGGACGTGGTGCGGCCGGGCCTGACCCCGCAGGAGGCGCTGTCGGGCGCCCCCGACGCCGAGGAGCAGCGGTTCCGCGTCCCGCGGATCCTGGACGAGGATGTGGCCTCATGACCGACCTGACCAAGCTCACCGCCGTTGAGATCGCCGGGCTGGTGGCGAGCGGCGAGACCTCCGCGGTCGAGGTCACTCAGGCCCACCTGGACCGGATCGGCGCCGTCGACGACCGGGTGCACGCGTTCCTGCACGTCGACACCGAGGGGGCACTGGCGGCCGCGCGTGCCGTGGACGAGCGCCGCGCCGCCGGTGAGGAACTGGGCCCGCTCGCCGGTGTGCCGGTCGCGGTGAAGGACGTGCTGACCACCAAGGGCGTGCCGACCACGGTCGGGTCGAAGATCCTGGAGGGCTGGCGCCCGCCGTACGACTCGACGATCGTCGAGCGGCTGCGCGACGCCGGCACGGTGATGCTCGGCAAGACGAACATGGACGAGTTCGCGATGGGCTCCTCCACCGAGTACTCCGCGTACGGGCCGACCCGCAACCCGTGGGACCTGGAGCGGATCCCGGGCGGCTCCGGCGGTGGCAGCGCGGCGGCGCTGGCCGCGTACGAGGCGCCGCTGTCGATCGGCTCGGACACCGGCGGCTCGATCCGCCAGCCCGGCGCGGTTACCGGCACCGTCGGCGCGAAGCCCACCTACGGCGGCACCTCCCGCTACGGCCTGGTCGCGTTCTCATCGTCGCTGGACACGCCCGGCCCGTGCGCGCGTACCGTGCTCGACGCCGCGTTGCTGCACCAGGTGATCGGCGGTCACGACCCGCGCGACTCCACCTCGATCCCGGCCCCGGTGCCGGACGTGGTGGCCGCGGCGCGGCGTGGCGCCACCGGCGACCTGACCGGCGTGAAGCTCGGCGTGGTCACCGAGTTCACCGGTGAGGGCGCGGAGCCCGGCGTGATGGCCGCGTTCCGCGACGCCGCCGAGGCGCTGGCGAAGCTGGGCGCCGAGATCGTCGAGGTCTCGTGCCCGAACTTCAAGTACGCGCTGCCGGCGTACTACCTGATCGCGCCGAGCGAGTGCTCCTCCAACCTGGCCCGGTTCGACGGCGTCCGGTTCGGCCTGCGGGTCGGCGACGACGGCAACCGGTCGCTGGAGGAGGTCATGTCGCTGACCCGCGAGGCCGGCTTCGGCCCCGAGGTCAAGCGCCGCATCATGCTCGGCACGTACGCCCTCTCCTCGGGCTACTACGACGCCTACTACGGCCAGGCGCAGAAGGTCCGCACGCTCATCACGCGGGACTTCACCAGTGCGTTCGAGCAGGTCGACGCGCTGATCTCGCCGACCACGCCGTTCGTGGCGTTCCCGATCGGGTCGCGCACCGCCGACCCGTACCAGATGTACCTGGCAGACCTGTTCACCATCCCGACGAACCTGTACGGCGGCCCGGCCATCTCGGTGCCGTGCGGCCTGTCCGACGGGCTCCCGGTCGGTTTCCAGATCATGGCGCCGACCATGGCCGACGACCGGATGTACCGGGTCGCCGCCGCGCTGGAGAACGCCGTCGGCACGCTCACCCCGCCGGCGCTCTGAACCAAGGGGTACGGAGGCGGGCCGCCCGCCTCCGTACCGGACGACGTCCCGCGCCAGGTGCGGTCACCACGACCGCGCCGGGCGCGGCTGTCGTCGCGGCGACACGGTGATCACCGATCAGTGGATTGCCCGGGGTCACTGGCACTGGTCGAATAAACTCCGAGTCTGCTGGATCGACTGGACTGTGGCCCGCTGGCGGACGCGAGCGGTTCCGACCGAGAGCTGGATGTGCGATGGGGACACTTCGCCCGGTCATGGCCCTGACGATGGTCGCGGCGTTGCTGCTGGGCGCCGCGCAGCCCGCCACTGCGCAACCGGCCACCGCCGTCACGGAGACCGTCACCATCACCTCGGGCAAGCCCCGGCCGGTCATGGTCATCGGGCAGGTCTACGCGATCCACACCGTGGAGGCCGCAGGTGGCACCGAGCCGTACCGGTTGTCGGTGACGTCGGGCGGTCTGCCGCCGGGGATGCTCGTGGTGGGGACGTCGCTCGGTGGTGCGCCGACGACGCCCGGCACGTACACGTTCACGTTGCGGATGACCGACCAGAACGATCTCTTCGACGAGCAGACGGCGACCATCGAGGTACGCGAGCCGACTGTCGTCATCACGTCCGGCACGCCGCGGTCGCCCATGTACCTCGGGCGGGTGTACGCGATCCACACCGTCGAGGCCACAGGCGGCACCGAGCCGTACCGGCTGTCGGTGACGTCGGGCGGTCTGCCGCCGGGGATGCTCGTGGTCGGGACGTCCCTCGGTGGCGCGCCGACGACGCCCGGCACGTACACGTTCACGTTGCGGATGACCGACAAGAACGACCGCTTCGACGAGCAGAAGGCCACAGTCGTCGTCGCCGAGGCGGCGACGGCGTTCACCTCCGGCGAACCGCCCGCCGCCACTGCCGGTAAGCCCTACTCGTTCCGGTTCACCGCCGACGGTGACTCGGACATCGCGTTCGCCCTGGCCGCCGGGGCCCTGCCGGGCGGTCTCACCCTCGACGAGGAGGGCCGGCTCCGCGGCACCCCGGGCAGCGCCGGCACGTTCACCTTCACCGTCTCGGCGAAGGGATACAGCACCAGCGCCACGACTGAGGTGTCCCTGACCGTCGCCGCCCCGGCCCCGGCCACCCCCACGGCGACCCCGACCGGCTCGACGCCCACCCCGGCCGCCCCGACTGCGACGCCGACGCCGAGCGATCCGGCCGCCACGCCGTCGGCGAGCAGCAGCACCGTGGCGCCCCAGCCGACGCCCTCGCCGTCGAAGGTGAGTGGCGCGTGGCTGCCGATCACCGGGCCGGGTTCGCCGCTCGTACTGCTGCTGTTGAGCGTCGTGGCCTTCTCCGTCGGCGGCATCCTGCTCGTGCTGGCCTACAACCGCCGGCGGAGCTTCACCGCACCCGAGTGACGCCCGGCCCGGGCCAGGTCGTCGTGGCGGGCCGCCGTGCGGTGATCTCGAAGCCCGGCATCGGGGTGGCCGGGCCAGCCGATTAGGCTGGAACGGTTCTGTCCGGATCGCGCCTGGAGCTCAGATGACGACGACACTGCCCGCGTACGACGAGGTCGTCGCGCGCTTCGAACCGGTGATCGGCCTGGAGACCCACGTCGAGTTGGGCACGAACACCAAGATGTGGTGCGGCTGCCCGACCGACTTCGGCGGCGAGCCGAACACCCGGGTCTGCCCGGTCTGCCTCGGCCTGCCCGGCTCGCTGCCGGTGGCGAACAAGGCCGCCATCGAGGCGACCATCCGGATCGGGCTGGCGTTGAACTGCTCGATCGCCGAGTGGTGCCGGTTCGCCCGGAAGAACTACTTCTACCCGGACATGCCGAAGAACTTCCAGATCAGCCAGTACGACGAGCCGCTGTGCTTCGACGGCTACCTGGACGTCGAGGTGAACGGCGAGCTGGTGCGCATCGGCATCGAGCGGGTGCACCTGGAGGAGGACACCGGCAAGACGCTGCACGTCGGCGGCGCCACCGGTCGCATCCACGGCGCCACCGAATCGCTCGTCGACTACAACCGGGCCGGCATCCCGCTCGTCGAGATCGTCACCAAGCCCATCCCGGGCACCGGCGCGCTCGCGCCCGAGGTCGCCCGCGCGTACGTCACCGAGCTGCGTGACGTGATCCGCTCGCTCGGCGTCTCCGACGTGCGGATGGAGGAGGGCTCGCTGCGCTGCGACGTCAACACGTCGCTGAACCGGCCGGGCGAGGAGTGGGGCACCCGCACCGAGACCAAGAACGTCAACTCGCTGCGTTCGGTCGAGCGGGCGGTGCGCTCGGAGATGCTGCGCCAGGCGTCGGCGCTGGAGGCCGGCGGCCGGATCACGCAGGAGACCCGGCACTTCCACGAGGACACCGGCGACACCACGTCGGGCCGGTCCAAGGAGACCGCCACCGACTACCGGTACTTCCCGGAGCCGGACCTGGTGCCGCTCGCCCCGGACACCGCGTGGGTGGCCGAGCTGAAGGCCGCCCTGCCGGAGCTGCCGCGGCTGCGCCGCAAGCGGATCCAGCAGGACTGGGGCCTGTCCGACCTCGACATGCAGTCGGTGGTCAACGCCGGCGCGGTCGAGCTGATCGAGGCGACGGTGGCCGCCGGCGCCACCCCGGCCGCGGCCCGGAAGTGGTGGCTGGGCGAGCTGTCCCGCCGCGCCAACGAGACCGGCGTGGAGCTGGCCGACGTCGGTGCCACCCCGGCCCAGGTCGCCGAGCTCCAGGGACTGGTCGACGCCGGCAAGCTCAACGACAAGCTGGCCCGTACCGTGCTGGAGGGCGTGGTGGCCGGCGAGGGCTCGCCGACCGAGATCATGACCAACCGCAACCTGGAGGTCGTCTCGGACACCGGCGCGCTCACCGCCGCCGTGGACGAGGCGATCGCCGCCAACCCGGACGTCGCCGACAAGATCCGCAGCGGCAAGGTCGCGGCGGCCGGCGCGCTGGTCGGCGCGGTCATGAAGACCACCCGCGGCCAGGCGGACGCGAAGACCGTCCGCGAGCTGATCCTGGCGCGCCTCGGCGCCTGATCTGTTGTAAGGAAGGGCCCCTTCTTAACGCCTGGTGCATGGGAAGGGGCCCTTCCTAACGCCTCGCCACCCCCTCCCCGGACAGGGCGTCAACGGCGACGCCCGGATGGAGTCACCGTGAACCAGCACGACCTCGACGTCCTCGACGAGATCCAGCGCCGGGTGCTCTGGCTCGCCACCCGCATCGTCGACGCGGCCAACCACGACCGCGACAGCGGTGACGGGGTGAAGGTCGGCGGCCACCAGGCATCAAGCGCCTCCCTTGTGACCGCGATGACAGCGCTCTGGTTCCACCACCTGGACGCCGAGGACCGGGTGGCGGTGAAGCCGCACGCCTCGCCGGTGTTCCACGCGATCCAGTACCTGCTCGGCAACCTCGACAGGTCGTACCTGCCGAAGCTGCGGGCGCGCGGTGGGCTCCAGTCGTACCCGTCACGCACCAAGGACCCGGACGAGGTGGACTTCTCCACCGGCTCGGTCGGCCTGGGCGCCGCCGCGCCGCTGTTCGCCGCCGTCACCCGCCGCTACGTCGACGCGCACTTCGGCGCGCGCCCGCACTCCCGGTTCGTCGCCATCATCGGTGACGCCGAGCTGGACGAGGGCAACATCTGGGAGGCGGTCGCCGACCCGGCAACCACCGGGCTCGGCAACGTGATGTGGCTCGTCGACTTCAACCGCCAGTCGCTGGACCGGGTCGTACCCGGCATCCGGATCAACCAGTGGCGCGGCCAGTTCGAGGCCGCCGGCTGGCACGTCGTGGAGGTCAAGTACGGCCGCAAGCTGGCCGAGGCGTACGCCCGGCCCGGCGGCGCGGCGCTGCGCGACTGGATCGACCGGATGCCCAACGAGCAGTACCAGTCGCTGTTCGGGCTGGCCGGGCCGGCGCTGCGCAAGCAGTTCCTGGACGGCGCGCCGGCCGAGGCGGCCGCGTTCGTCGCCGACATCGGCGACGACGAGCTGGGCCCGCTCGTCACCGACCTGGGCGGGCACGACGCGCAGGCCATGCTCGACGCCTACGCCCAGTGCGACGCCGTCACCGATCGGCCCAGCGTCGTCTTCGCGTACACGGTCAAGGGCTGGGGCCTGCCGATCGCCGGCAACCCGCGCAACCACTCGGCGCTGCTCACCACCGAGCAGGTCGACACGTTGCGCGCCGCGCAGGGCCTGACCCCGGAGACCGAGTGGGACCGTCTCGACCCGGCGACACCGGCCGGCATCCGGGCCGGCGAGCGCCGGGAGGCGCTGTCCCGCCCGCCGCGCGAGCGCGCGCTGGGCGTCACCGTTCCGGAGACCACGAGGGTACGCGCGAACAAGCCCGTCTCCACCCAGGAGGTCTTCGGCCGGGTGCTCGTCGACCTGGCCCGCGATCCGCAGGTTGCGCCCTACCTGGTGACCACCGCGCCGGACGTGGCCACCTCGACCAACCTGGCCGGGTTCATCAACAAGACGGGCGTCTTCGCACCGACGGAGCAGCGTTCCTGGACCGAGGACCGGATGCTGCGCTGGACCGAGAGCCCCGCCGGGCAGCACATCGAGCTGGGCATCTCGGAGATGAACCTGTTCCTGCTGCTGGGCCAGCTCGGCCTGTCGTGGGATCTGTCCGGCCAGCCGCTGCTGCCGGTGGGGACGGTCTACGACCCGTTCGTGCTGCGCGGTCTGGATGCGTTCCTGTACGGCACGTACTCCGGTTCCCGGTTCGTGGTGGCAGGCACCCCGTCCGGCATCACGCTGGCCCCGGAGGGCGGCGCGCACCAGTCCACCATCACCGCGTCGGTCGGCCTGGAGCTGCCGGGGGTGACGTTCCTGGAGCCCGCGTACGCCGGCAGCCTCGACTGGCTGCTCTGCGACGCGCTCGGGCAGATCGCCGGCGGCTCCGCTCCGGCCGCGACAGCCGCGCCGGCCGAGGACGGGGCGTACTACTTCCGGCTCAGCACCCGGCCGATCGACCAGGCGCCGTTCGAGGCGGCCCGGGCACGGCTCGGGGACGCCGTGCTGCGGCGGCAGGTGGTGGCCGGCGCGTACCGGCTCGTCGACGCGCACCAGGCGTACCCCGATCTGGCTGACGCCCCGGTCGTGCAGCTCGCCGCCTCCGGCGCGGTTCTGCCGGAGGTGCTCGCGGCCGCCGCGGAGCTGGCGGAGGAGGGCGTGGCCGCGCACGTGGTCGACGTGACCAGCCTGGACCGCCTCTACCGGGCGTGGCAGCGGACGCTGCGCCAGGGTGTGCGGACCGCGACCGTGCCGAGCGTGCCGGGCGCGCTGCGGTCGGCGTTCGCCGACCGGGTGCCGGTGGTCACCGTGCACGACGCGGCCTCGCACGCGATGGCCTGGCTCGGCTCGGCGGTCGGCGCTCCGGCGGTGCCGCTCGGGGTGGACGAGTTCGGCCAGTCCGGCAGCGTCCGGGAGCTGTACGAGCTGCACGACCTGCTGCCCGGCAGCATCGTCAACGCCGCGCTGGCCGCGATCGCGCTGCGCTGAGGCGCGCGTCCGTTGCGCTGACCGCACGCCGCCACGGGGCCGGCCGGACATCCGGGCGGCCCCGGGCCCTCGCGGTGGAGGTCCGGCCTCCGTGCGGCGGCCCCGGGTCCTCGCGGTGAGGTCCGGCCTCCGGGTGGGCCTCAGCCTCTCGGCTCGCCGGTCTTCCGGCTCTCTCGGGCCGATCCCGGCCTGCCCTTGGCACTCGGCCCGGTGCGCCTGCGACCGGGTTCTGCCGGCTGTCCCGGCTCTCCCGGATCGACTCCGGCACGGCGGGCCGCGTCCTGGCCGATTCGGGTGGCGCGGTGGACGGCATTCCTCACGGAAAGTGACGGCGGGAATGGCTGCGGAGAGTAACCGCCTCTGGCGATCCGGGGGATCACCTCTTGGCCCCTTTGCTCTGCAGCCATATCCGCATCACCGTCCTGAGCTGGGGCGGAGTGGAACGCCCGCCGCTCTGCACCCACCCAGGCGGTGACTCTCGGTGCCTGCTGCGCCGATGGGTGCAGAGCAAAGTCGGCGACGGGGCATACCGGTGGCGGACGGGATTCGTGACGCCGAGTGACCGGGTGTCAGTGCGGCAGGGCGCCGGGCTGACCGCGAGAAAGGCGAGAAAGCGGGGCGGTCAGCTCGTGGGGGTGGGGCTCAGCGTGGTCGTGCCCGGCGACGGCGACTCCGACGGGCCGCGGGTCGGGGTCGGGGTGACCGGCACCTGGTCGCCCTTCGCCGGGTCGCGGATGACGTGCCGCTCCAGGTTGACCTGCGACTGCCCGGTGCCGCCCACAGTGATCTCGTCGTACGCCTGGAGCAGCTTCTGCTGGTCGAAGTAGAGCACAGTCATGGTCAGCGGAGTCGGCTTCTCGCCCTCCAGGCCGCGAAGCCCGGCCCCACCGGTGGAGCCCTGCACCATCAGCGTGGTCGGCTGCTTGCCCTCCACCTGCGGCAGCTTCGACACCTGCCGGGAGTGGGTGTGCCCGGAGAGCACGAGCGGGCAGTCGCCGGAGAGCGGGCCGGCCGAGGCGGGGTCGTGGATGAGCGCGATGTCGACCTTGCGCGGCGACTTGTCGATCGTGGCGGCGAGCTGTTCGCCGGCGCCGATCACCTGGTCGGCGACCGCCGAGGTGAGGCCGCTGCCGGCCGGTGAGGTCTCCTTGTCGGGGGTGAAGCGGGGGTCGCCGATGCCCGCGATGGTCAGCCCACTCACTGTGGTGACCGAGTTGTTCAGCACGATCGCGTTCGGCTGCTGCGCCACCGCGGCGGCGGTGCGCGGCGAGTCGTGGTTGCCGCGGATGAACACGTACGGCTTCTTGAGCAGGCCGATCGACCCGACGAACGAGGCTTCCGGCTCGCTGCCCCAGTCGGTCATGTCGCCGGTGTCGACCACCACGTCGATGCCGAACTGCTCGACCACGGTACGGATCAGCTGCCAGCCGGTCGGGTTGAGGTGGATGTCCGACACGTGCAGCACCCGTGTGGTGCCGGGCGACGGCTGCACCACCGGCAGCGCCGAGACCGTGGTGTAGAGCTTGCTGACGTTGCCGACCAGCCGTTGGAGCTGCTCGGCGTACTTGGTGTAGTCGTTCGCGATCCGCCGCGCGTCACCGACGATCGCCGGCGCGTTGACCAGCAGGCCCTCGTACCGCGGCTCCTCGATCGCCTGCGGGCGCAGCGTGCTCGCGGCCATCCCGAGGCTGCCGGCGGTCACGACCAGCGCCAGGCCGCCGGCCCAGGCGGTACGCCGGACGTCCCGGAAGACCAGCGCGGCCAGCAGCAGCGTTGCGAGCACGACCGAGGCGAGCGTACGCAGCCCGAGCCGCATCACGCCGTCGCGGACGTCCTGGACGGCCGACTGGCTGGCCCGGCTGATGCTGGCCGGGTCGTCGATGAGCGCCTCGGTGCGCCCCTGGTCCAGCGAGCCCACCTCGACTGTGAGGTACGCCGGGCCGTCGTGGCTGTCCAGCAGCAGCGCGCCCAGCGGCGGGATGTCGACGGTGGTGCCGCCGGACAGCGACGGGCTGAGTTTCAGTTCGGCCCGGAACGGGCCGATGTCGGTGCCGACGTGGCCGCCCGCGTACGTGCCGATCACGATGCCGCCGAGCGTGACCGCGAGCAGAGCCAGCACGACACCCAGCCGGCGCAGCCGGTGACCGGGCCGCCACGCCGTCAGACGGCGGGCGCGCCCGCGCTCCGGAGACGTCTCGTCCCCGGTGCGGTGCTGTTCGTTCTCGTGGCCGTCCATGCTGAGATTCTGACCTGCCCCTTGCGCGATCTTGACAAACCCGGTGGGCCGGATCAGCTCCGGCCGGCGCCCCCGTCGGCGAAGACGAGCCGCAGGAGGCGGTCGTCCTCGGCGGTGGGCGTACCACGCCCGTCCCGGTTCGACGTGCCCACCCAGAGCGAGCCGTCCGGCGCCGCCGCGACGGCCCGTAGCCGACCGTACCGGCCGTTGAGCAGGTCGCGCGGCTGACCGAGGACTGTGCCGTTGCCGGCCAGCTCCACCAGCCAGAGTCGCTGGCCGCGCAGGCAGGCGGCGACGAGCAGACGGTCCGCCGCCGCCAGGCCGGAACAGGAGGCGTCACCTGTGGGCCACTGTGTGATCGGGTTCACGTAGCGCTTGTCGTCGCCGCGCCCCTCGACCCGGGGCCAGCCGTAGTTCCCGCCCTTGTTGATCTGGTTGATCTCATCCCAGGTGTTCTGGCCGAACTCCACCGCGTACATCTTCTTGTCCGGCGTCCAGGCGAAGCCCTGGACGTTGCGGTGACCTGTCGACCAGACCGGCGACCCGGCGGTGGGGTTGCCCGGCGCAGGCTTGCCGTCCGGCGTGATCCGCAGGATCTTGCCGCCGAGGCTCTTGGCGTCCTGGGCGTTCTCGGTGCGCCCCGCGTCGCCGGTACTCGCGTAGAGGTGGCCGTCCGGCCCGAAACCGAGCCCGCCGCCGTTGTGCGTGCCGGACTTCGGGATGCCGGTCAGGATCGGCTTCGGCGCCTGCCCGAGCTGCATCTTCGCGATCCGGTTGTCGTCCTCGGCCGTGTAGTAGACGAAGACCGTGCGGTCCTTGGCGTACGCGGGGGAGACCGCGATGCCCAGCAGGCCGCCCTCGCCGCCGGCGGCCACGTCCGGCACGGTCTGCACCGGCCGGACGGCCAGCCCGTCCGGGCCGGACTCCGGGCCGACCTGGAGGATCCGTCCCTTGTCCCGCTCGGTCACCAGCGCCCCGCCGTCGGGCAGGAACGCGATGCCCCACGGCACTTCCAGCCCCTTGGCCAGCACGGTGGCGACAACCTGCTGACCGGCCCCGCCGGGACTCGCGGTGCCGGACGGTGTGGGCAGGTTGGGCGGTGCGCCGGCCGGGTCCGGCTCGGGCTCGCCGAGGGAGCAGCCGGCGGTGCCCAGGAGCAACGCCGCGCAGGACGCCGCCAGCGCCGTCCGGAGACGGCTGACACGGGGGTACGCAAGACGCGGGCTCACCCGGCCCAGCCTAGCCGGGCGGACCGGCGAACCGGGCACGTCGCGCGCACCCCTGCCCGCGTCCGGCCGTTCGGAGGAGTCCCGGTCAGCCGGCCCGCAGCGCGAGCAGGGCGACGTCGTCCTCGCGCCGGTGCGCGGCGGCGAGCAGCCGGTCGCAGAGCAGGTCCAGCGGTACGCCCGGCCCGCCGGCCGCGAGGTGGGCGAGCAGCTCGGCCTGTCCCTCGTCGATCGGCTGGTCCCGGCGCTCGATCAGCCCGTCGGTGTGCAGCAGCAGCGTGTCGCCCGGTGCCAGGGTCAGCGTCCGGCCGGTACGCCGGGGCGGCCGGGCCAGCCCGAGCAGCGGCCCGCGGCCGTCGGCCACCGAGACCGTGCCGTCGGCGCGGACCAGCAGCGGCGGCGGATGCCCCGCGTTGCACCAGAAGACCGTCAGCCCGCCGGCGGCCGGACGGACCCGGGCCAGCACGGCGGTCGCGACGGTGGGCACCCGAAGCCCGCCCATGGCCTGGTCGAGGTGGGCCACCAGATCCTCCACCGGGTCGTTACGCCCGTACGCGTTGCCCCGCACCAGGTTGCGCAACTGGCCCATGGTGGCCGCCGCCTCGATGTCGTGCCCGGCGACGTCGCCGATCGCGGCGATCAGCTCGCCGTCGGGCTGGACGAACGCGTCGTACCAGTCGCCGCCCACCTCCACCCGGTCGGCGGCCGGCAGGTAGCGGGCGGCCAGCTCGATCCCGGGCACGGCCGGCAGGCTCGGCAGCATGCTGTGCTGGAGCACCTCGGCGACGTGCCGCTGCTCCCCGTAGAGGCGGCTGTTGCCGACCGCCTGTCCGGCACGTACCCCGATGTCCTGCGCGGTGCGCAGGTCGCTGGCGTCGAAACCGCGCCGCCCCTGACGGTTGACGAGCGTGACGGCGCCGATCACCCGGTCCCCGGCGGCGGTGATCGGCACGGTCAGGTGGGAGCCGATGCCGAGACGGTCGGCGAGCGGCACCAGCTCCGGGCGCGTGGTGCCGCGCGCCACGTCGTCCAGGTCGGCCACTGCGCGCACCGCCGGCCGCCCGGTACGCAGCACCGACCGGATCTGCGACTCCGCGCTGAGCCCGGTGGTCAGCAACTCGGCGAAGCGGGTCAGGTCGGCCTCGCGCTCGGCGTCGCGGTGCACGCCGGTGACGGTGCGCGGCCGGCCCGCCGGGTCGACGAGCGTGATCAGGCACCAGTCGGCGAGCAGCGGCACCATCGCGTGCCCGAGCCGGTCCACGGCGGTGGCCACGTCGAGCGTGCCGCCGAGCATCTCGCTCATCCCGGCCAGCATGGCGAGCCGGTCGTGCGCCTCCTCGGCGCGGCGGCGGGCCTGCTCGGCGCCGCGGACCGCAATACGTAGTCGCAGCTCCGAGGAGCACGCGGCGGCCAGGTCGGCGAGCGTCCGCAGCTGCTCCTTCGTCCAGGCCCGGGGCTTGCTGTCGATCGCGCAGAGCGAGCCGAGCACCCGCCCCTCCAGGTCGGTCAGCGGCATGCCCGCGTACGCCACCACGCCCAGGTCCTCGATCGCCAGGTTGAGGCGTACGCGCGGGTAGAGACGGGCGTCGGGCAGCACCAGCGGCATCTCGATGTCGACGACGTGCTGGCAGAACGAGTGGCTCAGCGGCGTCTCCCGGCGGGCCGCCCACGGCTCCGGCAGGCCGGTCGCGCCGGGAAAGAACTGGCGCTCGGCGTCCACCAGGGAGACGAGTGCGACAGGCACGTCCAGCAGGTCGCCGACCAGACGCGCGAACCTGTCGAACGCCTCGTCCGGTACGGCGTCGAGCCGGGTCTCGTCGAGTGAACGCAACCGGTCGGGGTCGGCGAGC
Organism: Micromonospora globosa; assembly: GCF_000717585.1. Classification (NCBI taxonomy): domain Bacteria; kingdom Bacillati; phylum Actinomycetota; class Actinomycetes; order Micromonosporales; family Micromonosporaceae; genus Micromonospora; species Micromonospora globosa. The sequence continues at coordinate 71,969 of NZ_JNZR01000006.1, read as the reverse complement.
GCCGGAATCGGCACGGGCACCCGTCCCCGGCCGTCCTCGCTCATCGCCACCGCCCTCAGCAAGCGGAACACCCGACCGGCATCCCGTTCTCGGTTATACCCCGCCGGGCCGCCACTCCATTCCCGGCGCGGTGTTCGTCACGGGTCACGCCGCGCCGGCCGGTCCGGGGCCGATATCGTCGGCGGTCGTGAAGGTATGGATCCCGCACCCGGAGGGCCGCCGGCTGCTCGGCGAGCTGCCGCCCGGCGTCACCGTGGAGCTGCTGGACGACCCGCGGCGGCTTCCGTCGTCCCCGTCCGGGGTGCGGTTCTGGGTGCCACCGTTCCTGTCCGGCCCGGACGCCGGGGCGCTCCTCGCCGAGCTGCCCGACGTCGAGGTGGTGCAACTGCTCTCCGCCGGGGCGGACGCCTGGGTGGGGCGGATCCCCGACGGCGTGACGCTCTGCGACGCCCGGGGCGTGCACGACTCACCCACCGCCGAATGGGTGGTCGCCGCGATCCTCTCCTCGCTGCGCGGATTCGCGCCGCTGGCCCGCGCGCAGGCCCGGCGCGAGTGGGCGTACGACGAGGTGGCGCCCACCGACGAACTGGCCGGCAAGCGGGTGCTGATCGTCGGCGCCGGCTCGATCGGCACCGCGGTACGCGACCGGCTCGCCCCGTTCGAGGTGAGCTTCACGCTCGTGGCCCGTACGCCGCGACCCGACCAGGGCGTGCACGGGGTGGACGAGTTGCCCGCGCTGCTGCCCGAGGCGGACGTGGTGGTCCTCCTGGTGCCGCTGACCGAGCAGACCCGGGGCATGGTCGACGAGCGCTTCCTCGCCGCGATGCCTGACGGCGCGCTGCTCGTCAACGCCGCCCGCGGGCCGGTGGCACGTACCTCGGCGCTTGTGGCCGAGCTGACCTCGGGCCGCCTGCGCGCGGCGATGGACGTCACCGACCCGGAGCCGCTGCCCGCCGATCATCCCCTGTGGGAGCTGCCGAACGTGTTGCTCACCCCGCACGTCGCCGGCTCGGTACGCGGGCTGCTGCCCCGCGCGTACCGCCTGGTGGGCGAGCAGTTGCGCCGGTACGTGGCCGGGGAGGAGCTGACGAACCGGGTGGTCGACGGCTACTGATCGCCGGTGGCTTAATGATCGCTGCCGGTGTCCGGCAGCTCCTGCCCGGTGACGGCGATCAGCCGGGGCAGTTCGGTGGCGCGTACCGCCGGCAGCATCACCACTTCGCCGTCGTCGAGCCGGGCCACCGCCCGGCCGCGGGGGTCACCGGCGAGTTCGGCGACCTGGTTCCACGGCACCCGGCGCTGCCCGACGAGCGCCCGCAGCCGCAGCTCCCGGGCATCGGCGTCGGTGCCGGCCCGCCACGCCCAGACCGCGACGGCGAGCGGCACGAGCAGCACCCAGAGCAGCCACCAGCGGGCGGAGGCCAGCGGCAGCGCGCCGATGAAGGCGACGATCGCGGCGACCAGGATGGCCTGGTTGTGACGGAAACGGACGGTATCGGCGCGGCTCACCCCCCGATAATCCCACCCGGCCAGTCCACCCCACCCCGCGGGCGTCCCCACCCTCCCTGCGTCCCTCCCCGCACCCGCCGACGATCTTGGTACGGTTCCGCCCCGCGAGGGGCGGAACCGTACCAAGATCTCGCTCGAGTTGGAGATCTTGGAAGCGTTGGGCCCCTCCGCGGGCCGTTTCCTTCCAAGATCTCGCCCGGGAGACCGACGCGGGACCGACGCGTCGATCTTGGGCGTGATCCGGGCCGGTGACCGCCGTTGATGTGACGGATGTCACTGTGGCGGTGACGTCACCGGGCGCTTCCGGGATCGTTTCTAGGCGTGGCCGCAGCGGTCCCCGCCGATGCGTTCCCGTACCGCCCCGACCCCGCACGTCGTACCGCGTACCGCAACCGCACCGCCCCCGTGCCCCCTCACGAAGGCGACCGCCGTGCCCGTCCCCCCTCCCGCCGTTCCCCGTCGGCGATCAGTCCTGCCCGATGTCGCCGTCTCACTCGTCGGCACGGCCTTCCTCCTCGCCGGCGTCGCCGGTGCCCTTCCCGGCCCCGCAGCCGCCGCGCTCGCCGTCGCCGGAGGCTTCGCCCTCGCCTGCGTCCGGCTCGCCTGGCTGGCCGGAGCCGCCACACCGCCCGACGGCCCCGCGCCGCCCGACCGTCCCGCACCGACCGACCGTCCCGCGCCGAACGGCCACCGCGCGCCGACCGGCCGTCCCGTGCCGACGGGCGAAGCTCCGGACCTCGCCGTGACGCACGGCGCGACGGCACTCGGCCCGAGGACCGGGCGACGGGCTCGCCGGGCTGCGCTGTCCCGCCGGGTCGCCGCCATCCTGGACAGCGCCGTCCTGGTCGCCGGGCTCACCGTCGCGGTGCTGCCGCTGAGCGACGCCGCCCACCGGCTGCCGATCGCGCTGGCCGGGCTGTGCCTCACCGGGGCGCTGCACGTGACGGCCCTGCTGCGCCTGCCCGGCCGATCGCGGCTGTCCGGCCCGGAACTGGTGCGCCGTACCGTCGACGTGCTGGCGCTCGGCGTCAGCCTGGTCTTCGCGGGCTGGATGCTGCTGCCGGGCGGCCCGGTCCCGGCCGTGGCCGGAATGGTGGCGGCGGGCGGCGCGGTGGTGCTCGCCGTGCTCGCGGTGGCGGCCGTCGCCGAACGCCGCCGCCGGCCGGGCGCCGCGCGCTGCCACGCCGGGGCCGCCCTGACGCTCGGCGGGCTGACGCTACTGGTGGTGCTGCTGGCTTACGGCGCGCCGGACCGGGCGCTGCCGCTCGTCGCGGCGCCCCTGGTGGCCGGGGCGCTGCTCACGGCCGCAGGCGCCCGGCGTACCTCGGGCGGTGAGCGGCCGGGCCGGGACGCGGCGCCGGCTGCCTGGCCCCGCCTCACCGCGCCGGCCGGGATCGCCGCGCTGGCCGCCGGGATCCACCTGATGACGGCGGGGGAGTTCAGTACCGCCGCGATGGCCCTGGGCCTGGCCGTCATTCCGCCGATCATGGTGGGTGAGCTGCTCGCCGCCGCCGACCAGCGCCGCCGGGTGCAACGGCTCGCGGCCCGCGAGGCGTGGTTGCGGCGCCGGCTCGGACCGGACTCCCGGCCGGTGGAGCCCGTGCCACTGACCCGCGTGGATCTGGTCCGGGCGATGGCGGAACGCAGTGGCGGCGGGCTACTCGTCGTCGACCTGCACGGGGTGGGTGGCGCCGTGCCGGAGGGGCCGGTGCTCAGCGAGGCCGCGCGCCGGCTGCGGGCAAGCTCCGAGACGCACGATCTGGTGGCCCGGCTCGGCGACACCGAGTACGCCGTCCTCACCGATCTCGGGCCGGTGCTCGCGTACGCGCTCGGCCTGCGGCTGCTGGCGGCGCTGGCCGAGCCGTACCCCCGGCCCGGAGGCGTCGCCCGGCTCGGGGTGAGCGTCGGGCTGGCCGAGACCAGCGGCGGCGATCCGGAGGACGTGCTGCGCCAGGCGGACCTGGCCCGCCGCCGGGCGGTGCAGCTCGGCCGGGACCGGGTCGAGTGGTACGACGCCTACCTGGAGGAGCAGCTGGTCCGCCGCCTGGATCTGGAGCGGGAGCTGCCCGGCGCGGTGGCGCGCGGTGAGCTGGACCTGGTCTACCAGCCGGTGGTGGCGCTCGCCGATCGGATGCCGGTGGGTACGGAGGCGTTGCTGCGGTGGCGCAGCCCGGCGCTGGGCACAGTGCTCCCGGCGGAGCTGCTGCCGGTGGCGGCCGACCTGGACCTGACCGGCGAGATCGGGCGGTGGGTGCTGGACCGGGCCTGCCGCCAGCTCGCCGCGTGGTCGGAGGGCGGTCGCGAGCTGTGGATGGCGGTGAACGTGACGCCGCGCGAGCTGGCCGCGCCGGACTTCGTGGCGCGTACCGCTACCGCGCTGGCCGCGTACGACGTGGCACCGGAACGGCTGGTGGTGGAGGTGGCCGAGCCGGTGGTGGGACTGGAGCTGTCCACAGTGGTAGCCCGGCTGGCCGGCCTGCGGTCGATCGGTGTACGGATCGCGCTCGACGACTTCCGGGCCGAGCACGCCTCGCTCGCGCAGCTCCGCCGACTGCCGATCGACCTGCTCAAGGTGGGTCCGCACCTGGTCGGCCCGGGTGGGGACGGTCAGCGCCCGCTGATCGACGTGGTGGCGAACCTGGCCGACCGGCTCGGCGTGGAGCTGGTGGTCGAGGAGCTGGAGTCGGAGGGGCAGGTGGCCGGTGCGCGGCGGGCCGGCTGCCGGTACGGCCAGGGCTTCGCGCTGGCCCGGCCGGCGACCGCCGAGCGGGTCGAGGCGTGGTTCGAGGAGTATCCGTCCACCGCCCGGTGAGCTGAACCGGTTCAGCGGGTCGTCGTACGAGGTGGGGCGGTGCTGCCGCGCGGCGTCAGGTGCGCCGTCTCGTCCTGCACGACAGCTGCCGGCTCGCCCGCGATCACGGCCAGGAGCTGCCGGGCGGCGTGCGCGCCGTACGCCGGGATGTCCCTGCCCAGCGCGGTGAGCGGCGGGTGCACCAGGCGGCAGAGCGGCGAGTCGTCCCAGGCCACGATGGACAGGTCGCCGGGCACGGTGAGGCCCATCTCCTGGGCCACCGAGAGCCCGGCGATCGCCATCACGTCGTTGTCGTAGATCACCGCGGTGGGGCGGCCCGCGGAGCTGAGCAGCCGGCGGGTGGCGCGCGCGCCCTCCTCACCGGTGTAGTCGGACCAGACGGTGGTCGCCTCGTCCAGCCCGAGCCGCCGGCACACGCCGGTGAACGCCTCGGTGCGGATCTCGGTGTGCAGCAGCGTGGGCAGCCCGCCGACCCGGGCGATGCGCCGGTGGCCGAGCGCGACCAGGTACTCCACCGTCTCGACGAGGGCCGCCGCGTCGTCGGCCCAGACGCTCGCCAGGCCGCCGGTGTGCCCGGGGCCGCCGATCACCACCGCCGGCAGTTGCAGTTCCTCCAGTGCCGGCACCCGCCGGTCGTCGGTGCGCAGGTCGCAGACGAGCACACCGTCCACCCGGCGTTCGGCCCACCACCGCCGGTAGACGGCGATCTCGGCCTCCTGGTCGCTGACCACCTGGAGCGTGAGCGCGTACGAGCGGGCCGACAGTTCGGCCTCGACGCCGCTGATCAGCTCCATGAAGAACGGCTCGATGCCGAGTATCCGGGCGGGGCGGCACAGCGCCAGCCCGACCGCCTTGGCGGTGGCGCCGGACAGTGCGCGGGCGGCGCTGCTCGGACGGAACCCGATCTCGGCGGCGATGGCGAGGATCCGCTGCCGGGTCGCCTCGGAGACACCGGGCTGGCCGTTGAGCGCGTACGACACCGCGCCCTTGGAGACCCCGGCGCGCCGGGCGACGTCGGCGATGGTCGGCCGCTTCACCGAAGCGTTCCTCCACTGTGTCCGGCCCTCGCGGGCGTTCTCGGTCGCCGGGTCACCGGCGTCTGGTGACGCTACTGCACGCCGCGTCGGTCCCGGGTGCCACCGGCGGGTGGCGGTGGACGGGTTCCGGCGGCCGTCGCTTGTGCGGTTCAGCTTAGAGCGCCGATCGCCCGGCACTTGCCCTGGACGGCTGTGAACGGCAGTCGTGAGCGGCGGCGAGGTTACCGGACGGGCACATCGGTAACCGCCCGTTGACAGCCCTGAAGGTGAACCGTACGGTGGCCTCACTTATCCGGTTCAGTCAACGTTCCTCGATATCGGGAGCGTTCCCATTCGGCGCGGAGGATGACATGAAACGGTCCTGGACGCACCTGGCGCGCGTGGCCGCCGTCGGTGCCGTCAGCCTGGTCATGATCGCCGCCTGTAGCGGCAGGAGCACCACCGGCGGCTCGGACTCGGCCGGTGGTCAGGTCACGCTGAAAATCAACTTCTGGGGCGACTTCGGGCTCCAGGATCTGAAGGCCAAGTACGAGGCCGAACACCCGAACGTCAAGATCCAGCTCAACTCGGGCGAGTACAACGCCCAGCACGAGGACCTGCAGAAGAAGCTCGTCGCCGGCAACGGGGCGCCGGACATCGCGGCGATCGACGAGGGCTTCATGGTCCAGTTCCGCAGCCAGTCCGACAAGTTCGTCAACCTGCTCGACAAGGGCGCCGGCTCGTACGAGAGCAAGTACCTGCCCTGGAAGTGGAAGCAATCGCTGTCGGCCGACGGCAAGACGCAGATCGGCCTCGGCACCGACGTCGGCGGACTGGCCATGTGCTACCGCACCGACCTGTTCAAGGCCGCCGGCCTGCCCACCGAACGCGACCAGGTGTCAGCGCTCTGGCCCACGTGGGACAAGTTCATCGAGGTCGGCCAGCAGTACACCGCCACGACGAAGAAGAAGTTCATCGACGCGGGCACCAACCTGTTCAACCCGATCCTCGGCCAGCAGCCGGTCGGCTTCTACGACGAGCAGGACCAGCTCCGGATGGAGCAGGGCCCGAAGGTGGCGTTCGACTACACGGTAAAGGCCGTGGGCGCCGGGCTGTCGGCCAACCTGGTCAGCTTCCAGGCCGACTGGGACAAGGGCTTCACCAGCGGCGCGTTCGCGGTGCTCGCCTGCCCGGCCTGGATGCTCGGCCACATCAAGGACACCGCGCCGGGCACCGAGGGCAAGTGGGACATCGCCGCGGTACCGGGTGGCGGCGGCAACTGGGGTGGCTCCTTCCTGACGCTGCCGAAGCAGGGCAAGAACGTCGACGAGGCGTACAAGCTGCTGACCTGGCTGGTCGCGCCGGAGCAGCAGATCGAGATCTTCAAGAAGGTCGGCAACCTGCCGTCGCAGCCGGCGCTCTACACCGACCCGGCGATCGCCGACTTCAAGAACCCGTTCTTCAACGACGCCCCGGTCGGCCAGATCTTCCCGAAGATGGCGCAGGGCCTCACCCCGCAGTACCTGGGCCGGAAGAACGGCCCGACCCGGGTGGCGGTGGAGAACGTGATCCGGCGGGTGGAGAACAAGTCGCTCAAGTCCGACGCCGCCTGGTCCGAGGCGGTCAAGGAGGCCGAGAAGGCCGCCAAGTCCTGACGTGTCAGCGGTGACGGGGCGGCCCGGTCCGCCCCGTCACCGTCCGATCTCCCGGCCCTGGAGTGAACCGATGTCCAGCACCCGTGCCGCGCCCGCGCCGCCCGGCCGCCCACCCGCGCGCAAGCGCGGCCGTACCGGCGCCGGCGACCGGCGGATGACCTGGCGCGACCGGCTGTACCGCTTCGACATGCGGTACATGCCGTACCTGATGATCGCGCCGTTCTTCCTGCTCTTCCTCGTGTTCGGGCTGTTCCCGCTGCTGTTCAACGCGGTCGTGTCGCTGCGCAACTACCGGCTGGACGACCCGACGCTGCCGTACTGGGCCGGCGCCGAGAACTTCAGCCGCCTGTTCGCCGACGAGGACTTCTGGAACGCCCTCTACAACACGTTCGGCATCTTCCTGCTCTCCACCGTGCCGCAACTGCTGCTCGCGCTGCTCGTCGCGTCGCTGCTCAACCGCAAGCTGCGGGCGCAGACGTGGTGGCGGGTGGGCGTGCTGCTGCCGTACGTGACACCGATCGTGGCCTCGACGATGGTGTTCAGCGTCTTCTTCTCCCGCGACTTCGGCATGGCGAACTGGGCGCTCGGCCTGCTCGGCATCGGCGGCCCGGACGACCCGATCGACTGGCGGGCGGACAAGCTGCACGCCTGGATCGCCATCGCCACCATGGTCAACTGGAAGTGGATCGGCTACAACGCGCTGCTCTACCTGGCCGCCATGCAGTCCATACCGCGCGACGTCTACGAGGCCGCGGCGATCGACGGCGCCGGGCCGTGGAAGCAGCTCTGGCGGATCACCGTCCCGATGATCCAGCCGGTGGTCCTGTTCACGGTCATCCTGTCCACCATCGGCGGGTTGCAGCTGTTCACCGAGCCGATGCTGTTCGACCCGAACGCCCAGGCCGCGACCGGCGGGCCGGACGGCGAGTGGCAGACCATCGCCCAGCTCATCTACAAGGTCGGCTGGAAGGACCTCAACCTCGGGTACGCCGCCGCGATGTCCTGGGCTCTGTTCCTGATCATCCTGGTGGTCGCAGGCGTCAACTACCTCCTGACCAACCGACTCTCCGGAGGCCGCCGGTGACGACGCGACGCGTGGTGGCCCGGGCGCCACAGGACACCCCGGCCGGGCTCTGGACCTACCTGCTCCTCGCGGTGAGCATGCTGTTCGCCGCGTTCCCGCTCTACTGGATGTTCGTCATCGCCACCAGCGACGACGAGGCGCTGGCGAAGCTGCCACCGGCTGTCGTACCGGGCGACCGCTTCCTCACCAACGTCGACGAGGTCTTCTCCCTCCAGGACGTCTACTTCGCCGCATCACTGGTCAACAGCGTCATCGTCTCGGTGGTGGTGACCGCCTCGGTGCTGTTCTTCTGCTCGCTGGCCGGCTTCGCCTTCGCCAAGCTGCGCTTCAAGGGCAGCCGCGCGCTCATGCTGTTCGTGGTGCTCACCCTGACCGTGCCCAACCAGCTCGGCATCGTCGCGCTCTACATCGTGATGGGCGAGCTCGGCTGGAACGGCACGCTGCTCGCCGTCATCGCGCCCGGCCTGGTCACCGCGTTCGGCGTGTTCTACATGCGGCAGTTCATCGTGAACACCGTCCCGGACGAGCTGATCGAGTCGGCCCGGGTCGACGGCGCCACGACCATGCGGGTGTACGCGACCATCGTGCTCCCGGCCATCCGCCCGGCCCTGGCGGTGCTCGGCCTGCTCACGTTCGTGGCCACCTGGAACGACTTCCAGTGGCCGCTGATCACGCTCAGCGGCACCGACTACCCGACGTCGATGGTGGCGGTCTCCGACCTGGCCAGCGGCAACTACGTGATCTACCGGCGGGTGCTCGCGGGCGCGTTCATCGCCACCGTTCCCCTGCTGGTCATGCTGTTCATCGGTGGACGTCAGATCGTCCGCGGAATCATGGAAGGCGCGGTGAAGTCGTGAGCCGTCGAACGCTGCTGCACGAGGGGTGGACGCTGCGGGCCGAGCCCGGGCCGGCGGTGCCGCCGGAGATCGCCGGGACGGCGGTGCCGGCGACAGTCCCCGGTTGCGTCCACACCGACCTGCTCGCGGCCGGCCTCATCCCCGACCCGTACCTGGACGACAACGAGAACCGCCTCACCTGGATCGGCCGCACCGACTGGGTCTACGAGACCACGTTCGCCGGGCAGCCCGGTGACGACGAGCGGGTCGACCTGGTCTGCGCCGGCCTCGACACGGTCGCCACCGTCACGCTCAACGGCGTCGAGGTCGGCCGCACCGAGAACCAGCACCGCTCGTACCGCTTCGACGTCCGCGCGCTGCTGCGCCCGGACGGCAACACCCTCGCCGTACGCTTCGACTCCCCGTACCGGTACGCCGAGGCGCACCGGGACCGGCTCGGTGACCGGCCCAACGCGTACCCGGAGCCGTTCCACTTCATCCGCAAGACCGCCTGCAACTTCGGCTGGGACTGGGGGCCGACGCTCGTCACCGCCGGCATCTGGCGCGACATCGGCCTGCACGCCTGGTCCACCGCCCGGCTCGCGTCGGTCCGGCCGATTGTCACGGTGGCCGACGACGTCGGCCGGGTCGAGCTGCACGTGCAGGTCGAGCGGGCCGACGACGAGCCGCTGACCGTCCGCGCCGCCGTCGCCGGGGTCACCGCCGACGTCGCCGTACCGGCGGGGGAGCGGACCGCCGTCGTGACGCTCACCGTCGCGGACCCCGCGCTGTGGTGGCCGATCGGGTACGGCGACCAGCCCCGGTACGACCTCGACGTCACCCTGCACGGCGCCGACGGCCGGGAGCTGGACGCCGCCGCCCGCCGGATCGGGTTCCGTTCGGTCCGGCTGGACACCACGCCCGACGCCTACGGCACCCCGTTCACGCTGCACGTCAACGACGTGCCGGTGTTCGTCAAGGGCGTCAACTGGATCCCCGACGACGCGTTCCCCAACCGGGTCACCCGGGAGCGCCTCGCGGGGCGGTTCGGCCAGGCGGCCGGCGCGAACGTCAACCTGCTGCGCGTCTGGGGCGGCGGCCGGTACGAGTCGGACGACTTCTACGACCTCGCCGACGAGATGGGGTTGCTGGTGCAGCAGGACTTCCTGTTCGCCTGCGCCGCGTACCCGGAGGAGGAGCCGTTCCGCACCGAGGTCGAGGCGGAGGCGCGGGAGCAGGTGACACACCTCGCCGGGCACCCGTCGCTGGTGCTCTGGACCGGCAACAACGAGAACATCTGGGGCTGGCACGACTGGGACTGGCAGGAGCCCCTGGCCGGACGCACCTGGGGACGCGGCTACTACCTGGACCTGCTCCCCGCGATCGTCGGGGAGCTGGACCCGACGGTCCCGTACTGGCCGGGTAGCCCCTGGTCCGGCAGCGAGGACGTCCACCCCAACGATCCGGCGCACGGCACCACGCACATCTGGGACGTGTGGAACACCGACGACTACACGCGCTACCGGGACTACGTTCCACGCTTCGTGGCCGAGTTCGGCTACCAGGCGCCGCCCGCGTACGCGACGCTGCGCCGGGCACTCTCCGACGACCCGCTCACGCACGACTCACCGGGCATGGCACACCACCAGAAGGCTGCGGACGGGGACGGCAAGCTCCGGCGCGGGCTCGACGCCCACCTGCCGCCGCCCGCCGACTTCGACGACTGGCACTACCTCACCCAGCTCAACCAGGCCCGCGCCATCCAGCTCGGCGTGGAGCACTTCCGCTCGCACCGGCCGGTCTGCACCGGCACCGTCGTGTGGCAACTGAACGACTGCTGGCCGGTCACGTCCTGGTCGGCGATCGACGGCGACGGCCGCCGCAAACCCCTCTGGTACGCGCTGCGCCGCGCCTACGCCGACCGGCTGCTGACGGTGCAGCCGCGCGACGGCGGGCTGGCGCTGGTGGCGGTGAACGAGACCGATCGGGCGTGGAGCGGGCCGGCCACCGTCACCCGGCTGGCACTCACCGGGGAGCCGAGGGCGAAGACCTCGGTCGACCTCGACGTCCCCGCGTACTCCTCGGTGGTGCTGGCGCTGCCGGCGGAGCTGGCGCGGCCGGACGACGGCCGCGCGGAACTGCTCGTCGCGGACGCCGGGGACACCGCGGAGCGCGCGCTGTGGTTCTTCGCCGAGGACCGCGACGTGCGGTGGCCGGCGGCGCAGTGGGACGCGACTGTCGAGCCGGTCGACGGCGGCCGGCGGGTCCGGGTGACCGCCCGGACCGTGCTGCGCGACCTGACGCTGTTCCCTGATCGCCTCGATCCGGGCGCGCAGGTGGACCGGGCGCTGGTGACGCTGCTGCCGGGGGAGAGCGCGACGTTCACCGTGCACGCGCCCGGCCCGCTCGACGCCGACGCGCTCACCCGCCGCCCGGTGCTGCGCTGCGTCAACGACCTCGCCTGAGGGGCTATACCCGCATCCCCATCGATTTGAAGATTTCTGCAAGTGCTAAAGTCTTCAGAGTCGTCGGAGAGGTGAGTCATGTCGGTGCCGCTGTACCAGGCCAAGGCGGAGCTGTTCCGCACCCTCGGGCACCCCGTGCGCATCCGGGTGCTCGAACTGCTCCAGGACGGGCCGAAACCGGTCCGCGACCTGCTCGCCGCCATCGACGTGGAGGCGTCGAACCTCTCCCAGCAGCTCGCCGTGCTGCGCCGCGCCGGCATGGTCACCTCGTACCGGGACGGCCCGCTGGTCATGTACGCGCTCAGCACCCCCGACGTGGCCGACCTGCTCGCCGCCGGACGGCGCATCCTCGGCGCGGTCCTCACCGACCGGGACGCCCTGCTGGACGAACTGCGGGCCTCCGGGACGGACCGGTGAGCGCGGCTGCCCTTCGCGCCGGTGACGCCGTACGCCGGGCGGGCCGGCTGTTCGCCGGGCTGCTGCCCGGCCGGGCCGACTGGCAGAACGCGCGCCGCTCACCCCGGCGCGACCTGCTCGCCGGGCTCACCGTCGCGGTGGTGGCGCTGCCCCTGGCGCTCGCCTTCGGCGTCACCTCCGGGCTCGGGGCGCAGGCCGGCCTGGTCACCGCCGTCGTCGCCGGGGCCGTCGCGGCGGTCTTCGGCGGCTCCAACCTCCAGGTCTCCGGTCCCACCGGGGCCATGACAGTCGTGCTGGTGCCCGTGGTGCAGCAGTTCGGTGCCGGTGGCGTGCTGATGGTCGGCGCGCTGGCCGGGCTGATCCTGATCGCGCTCGCAGTGGCCCGCCTCGGCCGGTACGTCCGCTACCTGCCGGCCCCGGTGATCGAGGGCTTCACCGCCGGCATCGCCGTGGTCATCGCGCTGCAACAGGTGCCGGCCGCGCTCGGCGTCACCGCCGCGCACGGCGAGAAGGTGTGGGCGGTGGCCGCCGACGCGGTCGCCCGGTTCGCCGCGCACCCCCGGCCCGCCGCGATCGCTGTGGCGCTCGGCGTGGCGGCGCTGATGCTGCTCGGCGGCCGATGGCGGCCCGCCGTGCCGTTCTCCCTGGTCGGGGTGGCCGCCGCGACGCTGCTCGCCGAGCTGGCCCCGATCGACCTGGCCCGGATCGGTGAGCTGCCGCAGGGGCTGCCCGCGCCGTCGCTGGACTTCGTGGACCTCGGCGCGCTGGGCGTACTGCTGCCGAGCGCCCTCGCCGTGGCCGCGCTCGCCGCCCTGGAGAGCCTGCTCTCCGCCACTGTGGCGGACGGCATGACGGTCGGCGAGCGGCACGACCCGGACCGGGAACTGTTCGGCCAGGGCCTGGCCAACCTCGCCTCCCCGGTCTTCGGCGGCATCCCGGCGACCGCCGCCATCGCCCGTACCGCGGTGAACGTGCGTGCCGGGGCGTCCTCGAAGCTCGCCGCACTCACCCACGCGGTGGCCCTCGCCGCGATCGTGCTCGCCGCCGCCCCGCTGGTCGGCCGTATCCCGCTGGCCGCCCTGGCCGGGGTGCTGCTCGCCACCACGGTACGGATGGTGGAGGCGGCCTCCCTGCTCGCGCTGATGCGGGCCACTCGCGCCGACGCGGTGGTGCTGGTGCTGACGTTCGCCGTCACGGTGATCTGGGACCTGGTGACAGCAGTGGTCGTCGGGCTCGCGGTCGCGGTCGTCCTGGCGCTGCGCGCGGTGGCCCGCAGCGCCAAGCTGGAACAGGTGCCGCTGGACACCGGCGAGCACAGCGACGAGGAACACGCGCTGCTCGCCGAGCACATCGTGGCGTACCGGCTGGACGGGCCGCTGTTCTTCGCCGCCGCGCACACGTTCCTGCTGGAACTGGCCGAGGTGGCCGACGTGCGGGTGGTGATCCTGCGGATGTCCCGCGTCTCCACGGTCGATGCGACCGGCGCCCAGGTGCTCGGCGACGCCATCGCCCGGCTGCGCGGCCGGGGGATCACGGTGCTGCTCTCCGGCATCACCCCGGGCCACGACCAGGTGCTCAGCACGCTCGGCGTCGCCGACGAGCTGCGCCGCGAGGGCCTGGTGTTCGCGGACACCCCGGCCGCCATCCGGTACGCCCGGGGTGTCGCCCTCGCCGCGAGCCCGGCCTAGGCTTCGGTCCCTTCGAGTGCCCGCCTGCGCACGCCGAAGATGATCAGGTAGCCGAGGATCCAGACCTCGCCCACAGTGGCGGGGATCACCAGCAGGTCGCCGGCGGCGCCGGCGCCGGGGGCGAGGTACGCGACGAACGTCATGAGCACGTAGCCGACACCACCGGCGACGAGGACCCAGCCCAGCGGCCGGGGCAGCCAGCCCGACCGGAGCACGCACCAGCCCATCGGCACCAGCCAGAGGCCGAAGAAGAGCCCGCCCACCTCCCACAGGTTCCCGCTGACCAGGTAGAGCAGCTGGACGGTGTCGGCGTCGCCCGGCCCGCCGGTCGCGACCTGCAAGGCCGTCGCGAGGACGGCGGCGCTGCCGAGGATCGCGACGGCGTTGACGAGCCCGAAGGCGGCGATGCTGCCCGCGGCGGTGCCGTCGACGGTACGGAACAGGCGGTGGAACCAGACCGCGGTGAGCGTCTGGGTGAGGACGACCAGTAGTTCGAGGGCGATGCCGAGGCGGGCCAGCGACTCGTGGGCCACCAGGTTGGCGAGCGTCGTGCCCGCGTCGTCGGCGTCGAAGAGCATGGGACGGACGGTGAGGAACCCCAGGGCGCCGGTGACGGCGAGCCCGAGGTAGAACAGCCCGGTCACCCGGGCGGTACGGATCAGCTGGTGCATGGCGGCTCCTTCGGGGGTGATCGACGTGCCGGGGCCGGGGTCGCCTTACGTCGTAAGGCCAACCATACGTTGTAAGGTCAAGGGAGATGGGAAGCCGGATGGGAGCGAGGAAGCCTCGGGAGCCGCTCAGCCGCGAGCGGGCCCTGGCCAGCGCGATCGCCCTGGTCGACGCCGAGGGGATGGCGGCGCTCACGATGCGACGGCTCGCCGCCGAACTCGGCGTCGAGGCCATGTCGCTCTACCACCACCTGCCCGGCAAGGCCGGACTGCTCGACGGCCTCGTGGACGCCGTCGCCGCCGAGATCACCGCAGCCGCCGAACGGGCCGAGGCCGACGCGCCCGGCGGTGACTGGCGTACCCGGCTGCGGCTGCGCTTCCTCGCCGCGCGTGCGGTCATGCTGCGGCACCCGTGGGCCCCGGCGCTGCTCAGCTCCCGCCCGACCGTCCCCGCCGGGGTGTACGCCTACTACGACGGCATCCTCGCCACGCTCGTCGAGGGCGGCTTCTCGTACCGGATCGCCCACCGGGCGCTGCACGCCTTCGGCAGCCTTGCGCTCGGCTTCGCGCAGGAGGTGTTCCGGCCGGACGCGGGCGGGGAGGCCGACGCGGCGGCAGCGGAGGCCGAGATGGTGGCGCTGGCCGAGCGGCTGCCGCACCTGGCCGCCATGGTCGCCGCCGAGACGCACGACGCGGCGGATCCGACGCTCGGCTGGTGCGACAGTCAGACCGAGTTCGAGTTCACCCTCGACCTGCTCTTCGACGGCCTGGAGCGACACCGCCCGAGCCCTTGACCCGGCCCGTGCCATTCGCAGTCAGGTATCGGACTGAGAAGCCGACGAAAGCCGAACTGATGAGACCGCGTATCCGTCCGGCATTCGCTTTCGGCCGGGATGGATCGCTCGACATCCGACCGGCCAACTCTTTTCGTTCGTACGCGCCAATGGTCGCGCCGCTTTTCGACCGGGCTCGCGAGTAACTTCTCGTACCACCGCATTCACGAGGAGTCACTTATGTCTGAGGAAACCTGGCTCGCGGCACGTCTGATTCCTACTTCGGGTATCAACGGCGCCGAGGAGCAGGAACGCCGGGCGACCTCCGCCCTGCTGGCGGTGATGAGCGCGGTCCGGGAGTTCGGGCGTGTCCTGACCCAGTCCGTCGGCGCGCCGGCCGGAGTCGTGCAGACCTTCATCGAGGTTCCGTTCAAAATCGGAAACCAGCAACTCTTTCCGGACGGCCTCATCCGCGTCACGAGGGGGCAACGCCAGTGGACCGCGCTCGTGGAGGTGAAGACCGGCAGTAACCCGCTGCGATCCGAGCAGTTGGAGGCCTACCTGGACATTGCGCGGGAGCAGGGATTCGACGCCCTCATCACGATCTCGAACGAGATCGCTCCCGTTCCGGGTCAGCATCCGACGACAGTCGATCGCCGGAAACTGCGCAAGGTCGCCCTGTATCACCTGCCCTGGACGGAGATCCTGACCCAGGCCGTGATCCAGAAGGAATACCGCGGCGTCGCAGACCCGGATCAGGCATGGGTTCTGGGCGAGCTGATCCGATACCTCGAACACCCGCGTTCGGGCGCTCTCGAGTTCAGCGACATGGGGCCGGCCTGGGTGCAGGTGCGGGACGGGGTGTCGGCCGGGACATTGCGGGCCGGCGACAGTGCCGCGGCGCAGGTCGCCGGGCGCTTCGACGCCTTGATCCGTTACGCGTGCCTCCGGCTCGGCCGACAGTTGGGCACCGACGTGACTCCCGCGCTGAGCCGCCGCGACCTCGCCGATCCGGCGGCGCGCACCCAGTCGCTCGCCAACCAACTCGCCAGCGCCGGCACCCTGAGCGGCAGCATCCGGATTCCGGGCGCGGTCGGGCACCTGCACGTGACGGCCGATCTGCGGGCCGGGCAGATCGTCTGCCACGTCGATGTCGACGCTCCCCGGTCGGGCCGGCCGACCACCCGGGTGAACTGGCTGGTCCGTCAACTGAAGGACGCGCCGGAAACGGTCCGGATCGAGGCATTCGCCATGCACGCCCGAGGAGGTGGCGCCACCGATCTCCTCCGCCAGGTACGCGCCGAGCCCACGACGCTCATCACCGACCCCTCGCGCGAGCTGCGAGCATTCCGTATCGCCCAGAGCACGGCTGCGGGAACCAAGCGTGGCAGTGGTCGGGGCGCCTTTATCGACTCCGTGCTGCACGCCGTCGACGACTTCTACGAGCAGATCATCCAGAACCTCAAGCCGTGGATGCCCGCGCCGCCCCGGTTGCGTACGTCGGAGGACGTGATCCCCGTTCAGCCGGTCGCTTCCAGCCTCGTCTCCACCGCGATCTCCTCCCAGGACAGCCCCGAGTTCGACACCGAGGGAACGCCCGGCGGCTCTGGTTCCTCGGACCGCCCCGGCGAGTGACCCCACGGTTCCGCCCGTAGCGGGGGGCGTTTCGTCCAGCCCTGACGGACGGGCGGGTTCGGGCGGCGTGCGGCGGGTACCAGGACGGCATGACTGATCCGGTTGAGCTGTCCGAACTGCACGCCGGAGGCGCCGACCCCGACGACGTCACCCCGGAGGACCCGCACGCGGACCTGGACGGCACCGACGAGAACTCGCCGGCGGAGTTCGGCCTGCCCATCGACGGCACCGCACCGGCCGAGGAGGACCCCACCCAGCGGTGAGGGGAACGCCATGGGTGTCAAACGGGTCCGGAGACACCCATGACGTTCCACCCGATGGCGGCGCAGGCCGCGGGCCGTCAGCTGGGGAGGGCGGCGAGGCCGGCCAGCAGTTCCCACCGCTCGGCCTCGGTGAGCGCCGCGTACGCCGGTTCGTCGCGGCGGTCGGTGTCCGCCTCGATCGCCGCGCGTTCCGGGCCGTCCGGCAGCGCGCGGATCTCGTCGGCGGTCAGCCCGGCGGCCCGCCACGCGGCCCGGTGCGCGTCGGCGCGGTGGTGGCGCAGCGAGCCCAGCCGGGTGACCAGCAGCAGCGCCGGGGAGGCGCCCGCCGGCTCGTACGGCGGGGACATCGCCCGGAACACCGGCCCGCCGGTGGCCTGCGCGTGCGTCAGCACCCGGCCGACCAGGTCGGCGAGGCGGGGCACGATGCGCAGAGCGGGCAGCACACCGGGCAGCGTCGACCACAGTTCCTCGGCTGCCTCACCGGTGGCCCGCTGGGCGAACAGCGTCAGCTCGCGGCCGAGGTCGGTGAGGTGCCAGGCGCCGTCGGCGTCCCGGACCACGACGCCCTGCTCCAGCTCCTCGTCCATGCTTCCGGAGGTGTAGATCAGGCCGTCGGCCAGCGCCTCGGCGGGCATCGGCCGGGCCAGCACGCCGGAGAAGAAGCTGTTCTCCGCGCCGAGTGTGCAGCCCCGCTCGGCGTAGAACGCCTCCATCCGGGCACGGGCTCTCCACCTGGCGCCCACGTACACCCGGTCGATCGCCGGCCGGACCAGTCGCGCGTAGCTCACCGTCGTCTCCACGCCGCCAGACCCTAGCGACCAGGAAGCGTGCCGTGTGACCGAGTGGATGCGGCATCTGGCTGCATGAATGGGTAGCCCCTGTCCGGAGGAGGTCGCTAAAGTGGCGGCGGTTCAGCGGATCGACGGGCTTCCCGTTTGGGACACGCCCCCACCGCACGAGATCTTCGTGCCTGGGGGGCCACTCAATTGCTCGCCTTTCAGACCAGTGCCAAGCAGATTCTGGAGCTGACGAGGGAGGCTCAGCTCGTCGAGCAGCTGACGGCTCATCTGACTCGGGTCGGCTTCCGGATTTCGAAAAGTGAGCGTTCGTCCTGGCAGCAGAGCCTTCCAGCGCTGGCGATGGAACTCGTCGGCGCGGGTCTTGGGGAGCTCGACGTGCTCGTGGAGTGTCAATTGCCACGCAGCAGCAAGCGAATCGACGTCATCCTCGCTGGCATGGAGCCACTCACCCGACGCCCGGCGTATCTCGTCGTAGAACTCAAGCAGTGGAGCGTTGCGACCACCTACGACGAAGCCGAGAAGTTGGTACAGGTTCCGGGAATGGCCGAGCCCCAGGTGCATCCTGCGGTGCAGGTCGAGAACTACTGCTCCTACCTGACCGACTTCCTGCCGATGTTCGCCGAATCGCCTGACCGGGTGCACGGTCTGGCATACCTGCACAACGCAGAGCAGGGGCACATACCGGCAATGACCACCAAGGAGGATGACGGCCGGAGTCACCGGCGGATGGTGTTCACCAGAGACCGCACCCGAGAGATGCGCCGCTATCTGAGTAGACGGTTCGCTCCCTGGCGGGACGAGGCAGCCACACAGACGTTGTTGACGGCCGCAGTGAAGCCCAGTCGGCAACTCCTCACCTTCAGTGCGGAGGAATTGAACAGCCGAGGGCATCTGGTTTTGCTCGATGAGCAACGCGCGGCATACGAACTGGTCATGCGCGGCGTGCACTGGGCGGACCAAGGCCGGCGAAAGCGGGTGGTGCTCGTCACGGGCGGGCCTGGGAGCGGCAAGAGCGCCATCGCGTTGACGCTGCTCACCGATCTGGCACGGGAGGGCCGTTCGGTTGCCCACGCGACCGGCTCCAAGGCGTTCCGGGAGAGCCTGCGGCGATACGCCCGGAGCCAGCCGCGCAGCCCTGACCAGCGCATCGCACCGTTGTTCCACTACTTCATGGACTTCATGGATGAGCCCGCAGACAGCCTGGACGTGTTGATCTGCGACGAGGCGCATCGGATCCGCGCCCAGTCCTCTCGCGGGAGCCGCCGAGGACGAAAGCCGCAGGTCCGGGAACTCATCGAAGTGGCGAAGGTGCCCGTCTTCCTGCTCGACGACGACCAGGTGGTGCGACCGAACGAGGTGGGCAGCGTATCGATGATCCGTGACGCGGCGGAGCGGCTGGACCTGGAGGTCGACTTCGTTCATCTCGGGGCCCAGTTTCGATGTGGTGGCAGCCCACGTTACGAACGATGGGTGCACCACCTGCTGGGTCTTGCTGCAGATCGACCCTACCGCTGGAGCGGGGACGAGTCCTTCCGGCTCGCCCTCGCCGACTCACCGGGTCAAATGGAGACGTTGCTGCGCCGTACCCACAACCGGAAGGCGTCGGCGCGCATCTCGGCCGGTTTCTGCTGGCCGTGGACGGAGAAGCCGCGCGGCCGAGATCTCGTCCCGGACATCCGGATCGGCCCTTGGTCGAAGCCGTGGAACGCGGCCGGTATGCGTCCGCCCAGGGGCATTCCGTCGAGTTCCTTCTGGGCCGTCGACCCGGACGGCTTCGAGCAGGTCGGGTGCATCTATACGGCCCAAGGCTTCGAGTACGACTGGTCGGGGGTCATTCTCGGCCCCGATCTGGTGTTCCGGAACGGCAGGCTGATCAGTCAACCGTCGAAGTCACATGACAGTGCCATCTTCGACCAGCGGCGGGGAGTCGTGGCACGGGATGCCGATCGGCTCATCCGTAACACGTACAAGGTCCTGCTCACCCGCGGTATGCGCGGGACGCTGATCTACTCGGCGGACCCGGAGACGCAGCAGTTCCTGGCCTCGCTGGTGCCTCCCGCGCAGGTGCCGCGATCGCTCGTTGCAGACGGTGTGCAGCGGGTGGGTGTCCCAGCCGACCAAACGTCCTCCGTACCGGATCGGTCGTCCGGGCAAAATCTGCGCACCTCGAGTACGGGTGCCAGTGGGTCTCACGGCGCAGGATGAGAAAAAGTGTCGGATATTCGACTTTGTCGCTGTTCGACGGCCGGTACCGTGCACCGGATCCAACACAGTTGAATACGTGGGGAGTGGCCGTCATGACTGCGCAGATTCGCTTGGTGCATCATGCGTGAGGACTCACCACGCTGGCAACAAATCAACCCCACTGCTTACCTGCATGAACAGGACGGCCTGCGGGAGTTGGCGTCGTACCTGCCGGACGCCGAGCCTTATCATGTCTGGGCCAACGTGGAGTTCGTCGGCACCGACGGCTCCATCAACGAGATCGACGCCCTGGTACTCACCCGCAGCGGCCTTTACGTGCTCGAACTCAAGCACTGGCAAGGTCGAATCTCTGGCGACGGGCAGCGGTGGCAGCATGGTCGATCGCACGTAGACAGCCCGCTGATCCTGACCAACCGCAAGGCCAAACGGCTGCGCAGCGTCATTCGCCAGTACGCCCCGCCCGCTGCCCGGATCCCCTTCGTGCACGCGGCAGTGTTCCTGCACGCCCGGAACATGCACTGCGAACTGGACGACATCGGGCGTCAGCACGTCTACGGCTTGGACGACAACAACAGCCAGTTGCCGAGCCTCAAGCAGATGCTGCTGGCGCCGCCAGCGGATTCCCGCCATCTCGTCGACGCGGTACGTGCCCGCCAGATCGTCGAGCTGGTGCGCGGCGCCAAGATACGTCCGTCGGTGGCCGAGCGGCGGGTCAACCAACTCATGCTGCACCAGCGGCCCTTCGCTGAGGGCATCGGCTGGCAGGACTTCCTCGCCGACCACACAGTGGACTCCTCGCTGCTGCGACGGGTGCGGTTCTATCTGACCAGCCGGGCCGCGGAGGAGGACGCGCCGGCCATCCGGCGGGCCGCCGAACGCGAGTTCCGGCTGCTGCAGGGCATCCACCATCCGGGTATCGCCCGCGCGCTGGACCTGGTCGACCACCCCTGGGGCCCGGCGGTGGTCTTCGACCACCGGCCCGAGTGGCAGCGACTCGACCAGTGGCTGGCCGAGCGAGACGGCCGGCTTCAACTGGCCCAGCGACTGCAACTGGTGCAGGATCTCGCCGAGATTGTGGGACACGCCCACTCGCGTCGACTGTCACACCGCTCGCTGAACCCCCGGGCGGTCTACGTCTGCGACCCGGACAGCGCCCGCCCCACGCTGGTGGTCACCGACTGGCAGACCGGTGGGCGGCTGCCCGGCACCCGGATGACGTCCCTCGGTTCGCCCACGGACCCGGCTTCTCTGGAGCTCTTCTTCGACGACTCGGTCCGGCGTTACCAGGCACCTGAGGCGGCAACCCTGGACGACCTGCCGGGCCATCAGCTCGACATGTTCTCGCTCGGGGCGCTGGCGTACCGGATCTTCACGGCCGTGGAGCCGGCAGCTTCGGCGGAGGAACTTGTCGCAGCGGTGGCCGGCGGTGGCCTGCGGCTGGACGCGGTCGCCGACGGCATGCCGAAGGCGCTCGTCGAAATCGTCTACGACGCCACCCGAGGCGATCCGGGGCCGCGGATGCGGCGGGTCACCGACTTTCTCGCCGGCCTGGAGCTGGTCTGGGAGGAACTGACCGCGCCGGAGCCGGAGCCGGTGGTGGATCCGTTACGCGCCCACCGCGGCGACGTCCTCGACGGCGGGCTGACGGTGCTCGGCCGGCTGGGCAGCGGCTCCACGGCGGTCGCCCTGCTGGTAACCGAAGAGGCCGGATCGGACCGGCGACCGGTGGTGCTGAAGGTCGCCCGGGACGAGCAGTACGCGGACCGCTTCGCCGCCGAGGCCCGCGCCGTGGACAAGCTGCGGGACGCGCGAGTTGCCGCGCTGGTGCGTGGTCCGGTCAAGGTGGGCGGCCGGACCGCGCTACTGCTGGAGAACGCGGGCGAACGTACTCTGGCCGAGGACCTGCGTGGCGGGCGGCTGGCGCTGGACCTGCTGGAACGGTACGGCCGGGACCTGCTGGAGATCGTCGCCTTCCTGGACGGGCAGGGCGTGTGGCACCGGGACATCAAACCGGCGAACCTGGCTTCCCGCCCTCGTCCGAAGGACAAGCAACCACACCTGTGCATCTTCGACTTCTCGCTGGCAGCGGTCCCCGCCGACCAGCTCACCGCTGGCACCACCGCCTACCTGGACCCGTTCCTCGGTCCGCCTCGCCGACTGCGCTACGACGCCGCGGCCGAACGGTTCGCCGCCGCCGTGACGCTCTACGAGATGGCCACCGGGACACTGCCCCGGTGGGGCAACGGCGCCAACCCGGCCGCTGTCAGCGACGAAGTAACCCTCGACCCGGCGGCCTTCGATCCCTCGGTCGCGGACCGCCTGGTCGCCTACTTCGCCAAGGCGTTGGCCCGGGACACGGCGGACCGGTTCGACACGCTCGACGAGATGACCGACGCGTGGCGGGCGGTGTTCCGGGAGATTCCCGAACCGGCGGCCCTCGCCGGCGACACCGGTGGTCTCGCGCCGTTGAGCCGAGCCTCGTCGCTGGAGGCGGCCGAGTTGACCGCCCGCGCGCGGTCGGCGCTGGAACGCCTCGGCATCGGCACCGTCGGCGAGTTGCTGGACGCCGAGCCCTCCGCGTTGACCCGGGCTCGGGGGGTGCCGGACGCCACCCGCAAGGAGATCCTCGCCCGGAGCCGGGAGCTACGTGAGCTCCTCGCCACCGTCGAGCCGCCGGTACCCGGCCGGCCGGACGCACAGCACGTCGAGGCGCTCTGCGCCACCCTGCTGCCTGCGGAGACCGCCCGCACCTCCTGGCACCGCACCGCCATTCAGGTGTTGCTCGGTCAAGCCGCCGACGAGGACGGTCACTACCTGCACTGGCCGTCCCAGGCGGATGTGGCACGGGTGGTCGGCAAACAGCAGCCGCAGATCTCCAACCTGTTGCGCCGGGTCCAAACCCGCGACTGGCTGTCCAACTCGGCGCTCGGCCTGGTCCGCGACGAGGTCGTGGCGCTGCTGGACGCGCGGGGTGGGGTGGCGTCCAGCGAAGAGATCGCTGAGGCGCTGAACGTCACCCGCGGCTCCTACACGGCCGAGCCCAAGCGCACCGCGCAGGCCATCGGCCTGGTCCGCGCCGCGGTGGAGACGGAACTGGCCCGGGGCGGTGACGCACGGCTGGCGATGCAGCGGTTGCGCGGTGGGGACACCGTGCTCATCGGTCGCGAACCGGACGATCCCTCCACCGAGCGCACGGCCGACGATCTGCTCGGATACGTCACCCGCCTGGGTCGCCGGGCGGCGGTGCTGGCCGGCGCGGACCCGCTGCCGAGCCGGAGTCGTGCCGTGGAGGAACTGCGGGCGCTGGAGCGTCCCCCGGCCGGTATGCCACCGTTGAGCGAGGCCCGGCTGCTTCAGCTCGCCGCCGCCGGCAGCGGCGGTGAGGCCGCGGTCAACGCGCAGGGCCAGCTCTACCCGGCCGAGCGGATGGCCGCCGAGCGCGCGCTGCGCCTGGCTGCCGGCGCGCTCGTGGGCCAGAAGCTCGATCCCGAGACGGTACGCGCCAGAGTGAGTGCCCGGTTCCCGCGTGCTCAGGAACTACCGCCCCGACCGAAGCTCGACGAACTGCTGCGGGAGATCCCGCTGTTCTGGGACGCGAGCACCGGTCGTTACGTCCCGCCGGACCGCACCTCGTCGTTGACCGGTACCCGCTCGGTCAGCACAGTCGGGCCGATCCTGGCGCCGGGTGCCGCCGCCCGGGCCCGCCGGCGGCTCGCCGAGGTGATCGACCGGCGCGGCTTCCTGGTGGCGCTGACGTCGATCCGGCGGCCGGGCCGCGCCCGCCAGGCCCTGCTGGACCGCTACGACCTCACCGAGGTCGACGTGACCGCGGTCATGCTGGAGCGGCTCCGCGCGCTCGGCTTTCCCTGGGAGACGATCGTCGCCGCCGACACCGGCTCGGCGACCGACGCTGATTTCCGGTCCCTTGTGGAGCTCTTCCAGCACGAGGTGATGCCGGCGATCCGGACCGCGCTGGCCGAGACCGACCGGCCGGTGCTGATCACCGAGGCGGCGCCGTTGGCCCGCTACCAACAGTTGCGGGTGGTCCAGGAGTTGGCCGACCCGACCCGTCCCCGTCCGGCCGCCCGGTTGCTGCTGGTGCCGGTGCGCCGCACCGAGCCGCTGCTGCTCGACGGGCAGCAGCTTCCGCTCACCTCGCCGGCCAGCCAGTCGCTGTGGCTGCCGGACGAGTGGGACACCCCCATCCTGGAGAGGACCGTTCCCCGATGATCCCGCTGAAGGCGCTGCAGACCCAGGTCACCGGCCTCACCGACGACCTGCGCGGGCAGGTCGCCGCGGACTCCGAGTTGGAGTCGTCGCTGCGCAAGGAGCACGCCCAGGCGACCGAGGCCCGGCGTACGGGGGGAACATTCGAGACCTGGCTGGACGACGTCCTGGACCAGGCGGCGGTGGCCTGGGTGCTTGGCTGCGTGTTTGTCCGCTTCTGCGAGGACAACGAGCTGGTCGAGCCGCTCTGGATCGGCGGCCCGGAGCAGGTCGCGCCGGTCGGCCGGGCCATGCAGCACCGCCAGCAGCACCTGATCGACAACCCTCGGCATAACGACCGGGAATGGCTGCGCGAGGCGTTCACCTATCTGCGCGGGCTGCGCGCCACCGGCAAGATCTTCGACGAGCACAACCCGGTGTGGCGGTTCGGCATCTCCGGCGAGGCGGCGGAGAAGCTGTCGGAGTTCTTCCGGCGTGGGCCGGGCCTCGCGTCGCTGCGCGTCGACGACCTGAACACCCGCTTCCTCGGCGACCTCTACCAGGACTTGTCGACGCACGCGAAGAAGACGTACGCGCTGCTGCAGACGCCGGATTTCGTCGAGGCGTTCATCCTCGACCGCACGTTCGAGCCGGCAGTTCGCGAATTCGGCCTACCGGAAACCTCGGTCATCGACCCGACCTGTGGATCGGGGCACTTCCTACTGGGCGCGTTCAGCCGGCTTGTACGCAAGTGGCGGGAGCGCGAGCCCGCCACCGACATCCGAGTGCTGGTGGAGCGGGCGCTCGGCCAGGTGACCGGGGTGGACATCAACCCGTTCGCGGTGGCGATCGCGCGATTCCGGTTGCTGATCGCCGCGATGAAGGAGTGCGACCTGCGGTCGCTGGAACGTACCCCGTCCTGGCCCGCCCGGGTGGCGACGGGCGACTCCCTGTTGCAGTGGGGGCGCAAGTCGCGACACCAGGGCGACCTGATCGCGATGTTGGAGGGGCAGAACGCCTTCGCGTACGCGACTGAGGACGCCGACGTGCTCGCCGACTACCTGCGCGAGGGCCAGTACACGGTGGTGGTCGGTAATCCGCCGTACATCACGGTTGCAGACAAGGCACGCAACCAGCTCTACCGGGAAATCTATCCCGATGTCTGTCACCGGCAGTACGCGTTGACCGTGCCGTTCGCGAAGCGCTTCTTCGACCTGGCGAGGCAGTCAGACGAGCACGGCGAGGGAGCGGGCCATGTCGGCCAAATCACCGGGAACGCCTTCATGAAGCGCGAGTTCGGTAAAAAGCTAATTGAGGATTACTTTGCGCATACGGTTGAGTTGACCGAGATCATTGATACTTCTGGAGCCTACATTCCCGGGCACGGTACCCCGACCGTTGTCCTTATTGGCCGGGCCAACGCGAGCCGACGATCCGAGTCGGTGCGAGCAGTCCAAGGAATACGAGGAGAGCCTGCTCAGCCAGCCGAACCTGCTCAAGGGTATGTGTGGCGCGCCATTGTCGAAGGAAGTTCTGGATTGGGCGGGGGATCGGGCTGGGTTGAGGTCGCCATGCTTGCTAGGAGCCACTTCGATAGGCACCCTTGGAGTATGGTCGGCGGAAGTTCGTCCGGTCTCATGGCAAGCCTGAAATCGACGTCCCCGGAACTGCTTCGTGCAAGGCTGCGTCGAGTTGGGTTTTATGGAATGACACATGCTGATGAGGTCATGATCCTCCCAAGGAGAGTGAAGGCTCTCCTTGGGGACGAGTCAGAGGCTCTTGCAGATATCGCCTCCGGTGACCAGATCCGTGACTGGGGGCAATCTAGGCCTGACGTGGCTTTCCACCCGTATCGCGAGGAAGGCCGCGAGCTAATTCCTCTCTCGGTGCTGCCGGGTTTGGGCCAGCACCTCTGGGCATTTCGCGCCAGCCTGGAAGCGCGGGGCACCTTTGGCGGCAAGACCTACCGTCAGGCCGGCCGCCCCTGGTGGGAGTGGCACCAGATGCCGAAGGACTCTGGCGCGCATAGTTGGGCTCTAGCTTTCGCCTTTGTCGCTACGCATAACCATTTTTTACTGGCTAAAGGTTCAACTGTTTTCAAACAGTCGGCACCGGTGATCAAGCTGCCGGAGGGGGCGACGGAGGACGATCACCTGCGGCTGCTCGGAGTGTTGAACAGCTCCACCGCCTGCTTCTGGCTCAAGCAGGTCAGTCATAATAAGGGCGAGGGCGGGGGGGCCCGTGTTGACGCTGGCTATGCCGCAATGGGGAGCGAGGATTGGAAAAATCACTTTGAGTTCACCGGGACGAAGCTTCAGGAGTTCCCACTGCCGGCGGCGTACCCGTTGGAGCGGGCCCGGCTGCTCGACTCGCTGGCGCAGCGGCTCGCCGGCCTGACCCCGGCGGCGGTCGCGGAGTCCGCGGTGCCGACCCGGGAGCGGCTGGCGACGGCGCACGCCGACTACGACGAGACCCGGGCGCGGATGATCACCTTACAGGAGGAGTTGGACTGGGAGGTCTACCGGCTCTACGGGCTGCGCGACGACGACCTGACCTTTGTCGAGCCGCCGCGACTCGCGTTGGGGGAGCGGGCGTTCGAGATCGTGCTGGCGCGACGGATGGCGGCCGGTGAGGTGGAGACGCAGTGGTTCGCCCGGCACGGGTCGACACCGCTCACGGAGCTGCCGGCGCACTGGCCGGACGACTATCGGGCGTTGGTGCAGCGGCGGATCGAGGTGATCGAGTCGGACCGGAACATCGCGCTGATCGAACGGCCGGAGTGCAAGCGGCGGTGGGCCACCGAGGGCTGGGACTCCATGCAGGCCAAGGCGCTGCGTGACTGGCTGCTCGACCGGCTGGAGGTGCCCGAACTGTGGGGCGACCGGCCAATACCGCAGTCGGTGGCGCAGCTCGCAGACCGGGTACGCCACGACGACGACTTCCGCGCGGTGCTGGAGTTGTGGGCCGGCCGCGACGACTACGACCTGACGAAGACGCTGGCGAAACTAATCGCCGACGAACACGTCCCCTTCCTGCCCGCCTACCGCTACAAGCCGTCCGGCTTACGCAAGCGCGCGCAGTGGGAGCGGACCTGGGCGCAGCAGCGGCTGGAGGACGCGGGCGAAGACGTGGACATCAAACTGCCGCCGAAGTACACGTCGGCGGACTTCGCCAAGCCGTCGTACTGGCGGGCGCGCGGCAAGCTCGACGTGCCGAAGGAGCGCTTCATCTCGTATCCGAAGGCGGGTCGCGACGGTGACGGTACGGAACTGCTCGGCTGGGCGGGGTGGGACCACCTCGCGCAGGCACAGGCGCTGGCGACCGTCTATCTGGATCGCAAGCTGCAGGCTGCGTGGTCGGCGGAACGACTGCTGCCGTTGCTGGCGGGCATCGCGGAGCTGGAGCCGTGGCTGCACCAGTGGCACACCGACGAGCGTCCCGACTTCCCCGGAGTCCCGGCCCAGTTCTTCACCGACCTCATCGACACCGAACTGTCCCAGCTTGGGGCTGACCGACCAGATCTCCTCGCGCTGCGAGGGCTTGGTGGCCATGCCGACAACCGCGGCGAGTAGCAGGAGTAGAAGATGATCGACCAGGCAAGTCTGGGCGGCCTGTACGACGGCTTCGAGGGCTACCGCAATGTGGAGCGAGCGGATCTCGATCAGGTGCTCCGAACAGGCATCGTCGCACTGGACACCAACCTGCTGCTGGATCTCTACCGCTACTCCAAGAACGCTCGGAAGCAGGTCTTCTCGGCGCTCGACGCAGTGGCGCCCGCGTTGTTCATGCCGGCTCAGGTGCAGAAGGAGTTCTGGCGCAACCGGGACGACGTGATCCGGCGCGTGATCGCCACCAACTCAGTCGCCGGCCTGCAGGAAGCCAGGAAGAAGGCTCTCGCCGAGGTCGACTCGTGGGCTGCCCGCACGACGCCTGGGGCCGAAGCAGACGAGCAGCGGGCACTGCTCGACAAGGCATTCACCGAGGTGATCGGCTGGGTGAAGCGTGGCGGGAGCGGGCTCAACCTGCGGGCGGCACTTCGTGACGTTGCCGAGGACCCTGTCCTCGGCAAACTCCGCGAACTCTTCGAGCACCGCGTCGGCCGGCCGTTCCCTTCCGAGCGCCTGGCGGAGTTGATCGCCGTCGGGCGACAGCGCTTCGAGCGCCGGATGCCGCCCGGATACATGGACGCGGACAAGCCGGGCCAGCAGGAGGAGGGAACCGGGGACTTCCTCCTCTGGGAGCAGCTCATCCAGCACGCGGCGGTGCAGAGGAAAAACCTGCTCTTCGTCACCCGGGACCGCAAGGAGGACTGGTGGCGGCTCGACGCGGCCAGAGAGCCGATCGGGCCGCGCGTGGAGTTGATCAACGAGATGTCCGAACGGGCGGGCGTGGGCTTCTTCATGGCCGTACCCGAGGACTTCCTGGCGGCGGCGTCCGCCGCCTTCCAGGTCGACGTCAGTGAGAGCACGCTCGATACGACCGAGCGGCTCGCCGAGGAGCCGGAGCAGGACGGACCACGGCCCTGGACCCGGGCTCAGTTCGAGATCCTGCTGGCACGGCTTGAGGAGTCTGGCTATCCGCTGCGGGCGGCCGTACTTCGGGAGGCGGCCCAGAGTCCGAAGGGCTTTCTGCCGAGACAACGGGTCTACGAACTCGGTGAGTATCCCGAGGGACGTCTGCTGGTCGGCTTCACCCGGCCCGTGATCGGGGCCACGCGAGACCTGGTTGCCACCGGCAGTCTGCCCGAGGGCCTTGAGCCGGCGCTTCGGGCGCACTATGTGCGTAGCGGCAAGGCGGACGGTTTCGTGGTGCCGCGTTCGATCGTCGAGAACCCGGGCGGTGGAGAGTAGCCGTGCCAGACCGTGGACGACTCGACGCCGGAGCGACGCCAGGACACCGGCCGCAGCTGGTGTTGCAGTTGCGGGGCGGGGCGAACGTACGCGGCCCGAAGCACTATCAGCACTCCATCATCCGAGGCGTCCGGCTCGCCGAGATTGCGGCGGAACTGGGGCCGGAACTGCCGGTGCTGCGGCGGCTCTATCCGGAAGGTGTGGCGCGACTGTGGGGTTCGACGCCGACTGAGCAAGTGAACAACGACAAGGCGCGTGCGCTCCGTGAACGTAAGGTCGGCGACCACGTTCTCTTCTACGCTGACAAGGTCTTCTACGCCCGCGCCCGCATCCTGCATCTCTTCCGGAATCAGGCCGTCGCGAAGAGGGTGTGGCAGACCGACGATGAGGGCCAGACCTGGGAACACATCATGGCGCTGGGGGCGATCGATCAGTTCACTCATGCCGTGCCGGCCGAGCCCATCCTGCGTCAACTCGGACTCCGTTGTCCGCTGCGGAGTCTCACGCTTGTCAACGCTGAAGCGTACGACTCGATCCTGCCGCTCCTCCCGACGTTGCCCAGCATCGGCTCACCGCACGGTCTGCCCACCCGGAAGCGGATGGGCCGTAAGCAGTTCTTCCGCGTGCTGCGGCAGGTGCTCGAAAGGAGCAGTGAGGCATCGCCACCTGACCTGCCGCTGGCGATGCTGTGGGCGATCGGTCGAGCGGCCGCCGCTGCGGAGCCGAGCAGCCGCACCGCAGAGACCACCACGTCCCTAGAGGCGTTCCTCGAACGTCACGGCGGTTCGAACGAGCGATCGCTGCTGCGGCCTCTGGTCGATAGTGGGCTGTGGGACCACGAGCGTGCACTGAACTGGGAGGTAGATCGCTCCGGCTTCCACGGTGGCCGGGCACCGAGCGCTCCGGACGTCGTCAAATCTGACTTGTCGGCAGAGGCCGCCGCGCTGCTGGCCGACGTCGACATGCGGGGTCGCGCCGTGGCGATACTGTCCCGGGCGCTGACCTCCGACCTCGACCGGGCAACGGTACTGGCTCGGGTGGGGCTTGCGGGGTACGACTCAGCGGCCGGCACGCTGGAGCCGGATCTCCTCACGCCCACCGGCTCGGGTGATCCGGCGGAGAGAAAGCTCGTGACGGTCGACCGCATCGTCCGCAGCAGCCGGTACGCGAAGGCCGTGAAGCGGCTCTACGACCATCGGTGCCAGATCTGCGGAGTCCGGCTGGCGACCCGGGACGGCTACTACAGCGAAGCGGCGCACATCCGTGGGTTGGGCAAGCCGCACGACGGCACGGACGACCTCAGCAACCTGCTCTGCCTCTGCCCCAATCACCACACCCAGTTCGACTTCTTCGCCCTGTACATCGATGAGAAGTTCACGGTGCGACGGACGAGCGACGACTCGCCGATCAGCGAGCTACGCCGCCACCCGCAACATCACATCGATCAAAACCATCTGCGGCATCATCGTCGCTTCTGTGGACTTCCAAAATGACGGACAAGGGTGAGGCGACTGTCCGGAATCCGACTCATCCTCACTGTCCTATGGGCCGGTGCCAAGCGAACTGATCTGCGGTTCCTCCCTCGATCGGTGGATGGCAAGCTCAACAGTTTGCGAGGAGTTTTCCCAATCGGTCTGGACGATGTCCAATCAGGGCGCTGCCAACCAATCAGGTCGATGGGTAGCGTGTCGGGCACCCTGGGGAGGCTTGGAGGAACACCTGTGACGCTGCTGCGCGACCTGATCGACATCCCGACGTCCGTCGGCGAAGGGGACTTCGTGGTGAAGGCGGCCGAGGGTGCCGACCTGCACCGGTACGTCGTCACCGACCAGCTACGCGACAACTTCGCTACGGCGTTGCAGCGGATCGGCCACGCGATCACCACCGGCCGCTCGCAGGCCATGTTCCTGCACGGCTCGTTCGGCTCCGGTAAGTCGCACTTCATGGCGGTGCTGCGGGAGATCCTGGCGCACAACCCCGAGGCCCGGAAGATCAAAGGGCTCGAGGGTCCGGTGGTCGCGGCCGATTCCTGGCTCCCCGGCCGGAAGTTCCTCACCCTGACGCTGCACATGCTCGACGCGCGCTCGGTCGAGCAGGCGATCCTCGAAGGCTATCTGCGCCAGATCACCGCCGCGCATCCGGACGCGCCAGTACCTGCCGTACACCGGTCGGATGCACTGTTGGACAACGCAGCGGGGCTGCGGCGGACGCTGGGCGACGACAAGTTCTTCGCGGCGCTGCGTGGTGGCGCCGCCGCGCCCGGCGCGGGCGGCCTCGGCCTGGCCGCGATGCGGGCCCAGGCCGAGGGGTGGACCCCGCAGCGGTACGCGGAGGCGGCCGCTCAGCCACCCGGCACGAAGGACCGCGACGCGCTCGTCAGTGCGCTCACCCAGACGTTCTTCAGCGGCGCGGTGCACAGCGCCGAATATCTCGACCTGGACAGCGGCCTCGCGGTCATCACCCGGCACGCCAAGTCCCTCGGGTACGACGGGATCGTCCTCTTCCTCGACGAGTTGATCCTCTGGTTGTCCGGCCGCATCGCCGACTACACGTTCGTCAACACCGAGGGAGCGAAGCTCAACAAGCTGGTCGAGTCCGCAGACGCGGCCCGGCCGCTGCCGCTGATCTCCTTCGTCGCCCGGCAGCGCAACCTGGAGGAGTTCCTCGGCCCGCAGGTCGGCGGCACAGAGCGGGAAGCGCTGGCACACGTGATGCGCAGCGTCCAGGGCCGGCTCGGGGAGATCGTCCTCGCCGACACCAACCTGCCGGAGATCACCGAGAAGCGCCTGCTGCACCCCAACGACGAGGCGGCGCGGGCGGTCATCGACAACGCTTTCGCCGCTGTCCGGCACAACCGCGAGGTGTGGGACATCCTGCTGCTCGGCGCACAGTACGGCGACGCCGGCATCGGTTCCGACGCCACCGCCTTCCGCCAGCTCTACCCGTTCTCGCCGGCGCTGGTGGCCACCCTGGTCGCGCTGTCGCAGGCGTTGCAGCGCGAGCGGACCGCGCTGAAGGTGATGACCGAACTGCTGGTCGAGCGGCGGGACACGCTGAAGGTCAATGACCTGATCGGGGTCGCCGCGCTCTTCGACCCGCTGGTTCTGCACGGCGAACTACCGGATCGCCCGAAGCTACGCCAGCAGTTCGACGCCGCCCGCAACCTCTATCTGCGCAAGATGCGCCCGCTACTGCTCACCCTAAACGGCATCGACGACGAGCGGGCAGCGGCACACACCCAGTTCCAGCTCGACGACAAGCTGGTCAAGACCATCCTGCTCGGCGCGCTGGTGCCCGAGGTGCCGGCGCTGCACAACCTGACCGCGGCCAAGTTGCACGCGCTCAACTTCGGCTCGATCGCCTCGCCGATTCCGGGCTACGAGAACACCATGGTGCTCACCCGGCTGCGCAAGATCTCCCAGGACGCGGGAGAACTGCACCTCACCGACGACCATGACCCGGTCGTGTCGCTCAAGCTGCACGCCGTCGACTTCGACAAGCTGCTGGACCTGGTGCCGCACAACGAGACCTCGGCCGGCGTACGGCAGCAACTGCTCCGCGAGCTGATCAGCGCGGAGATGGGGCTGACCGGCACCGAGGGGAGCCACGGTGAGTTGCAGCACCCCCGCGAGTGGCGAGGGCGGCGGCACGTCGTACAGGTCAAGTTCGGCAACGTCCGCGACCCGCTCACGATGCCGGTCGCCGCACTGATCGCTCCTGGCGAATCCTGGCGAGTCATCATCGACTACCCGTTCGATCCGCAGGACTTTCCCCGCAACGCGGACCGGGCCCGGATCGACGAGCTGCCGCGTGGCTCCAACACGGTGTTCTGGCTACCGCTGTACCTGACCGACGACATGATGAGCCGGGTCGCCCAGCTCGCAAAGATCAACTACTTGCTCGGCGTGGGTGGTGCCGGAGAGCGGCTCAACACACTTGCTGCCGACTGGCCCCAGGCCGACCGGCAACAGGGTCGCGTTTACCTGCTGCAGCGTCAGACCCAGCTGCGCGACGGCCTGATCACCGCGCTCAAGCAGGCGTACGGGGCCGCGACTCCGCAGCCCTCCGACGTGCATTCGGACAGCGTCGGCGTGCTGCACACACTGGCCGACGGCCTGCGCGTCGGCGACCCGAGGGGTGGGACGCTCGCCGACGCGTTCCGCAACCTCACCGGTGAGTTGCTGGAGTGGTCGTACCCGGGCACCCCCGCGCTGCCGGTCGACGAGAAGCCGCTCGCCCGGGCCGACCTGCTGAAGGTGTTCGAATACGCCAAGCGCGCCGTCGCCGACCCCACCCACGGCGTCTCCATCGACTCCCCGGCAGACCAGAAGACGCTGCGCCGAATCTGCAACCCGCTGCAGCTCGGTGAGGTGGTCGACCACCGCTACGTTCTCGACATCAGCACCTGCTTCTGGAGCCGGCACCTGCTGCAGGAGGCGGCCCGGCAGGACTACCGGGACCGCTGGCCGGTACACGCGTTGCGCAAGCTGCTCGACCTGCCGAAGGCGCGCGGCTTCGATCGGGAACTGCAAAATCTGATCATCGCGGTCTTCGCGTTCGAGCAGCAGCTCAGCTGGTACGACAACGGTGGCAAGATGAGCGTAGCGGCGGTCAACGGCGTGGAGGACCGCTTCGAGCTGCGCCACCCACCGATGCCGGACGACGAGACCTGGAAGGCGGCGGTGAGCTTCGGCCAACCCTTCTTCGGCGAGGTCCTGCCCCGGTTCCGCAATCCGGCCAACCTGGGCACCCTGGCCGGCACCATGCGCCAGGTCGCGAACCGGTACGCAGGCGACGCCGGCCAACTCGTCGTGAAACTTGATGAGAACGCCGAGCGGCTCGGGCTCGACCCGCACGCCGAGACCGGTCGGCTGGCCACCGCCCGCCGGGTTGCGCAGTTCCTCTCCGAGGTAGCGCAGGAACCCGACGACGTGGTGCTCGTCGCGGTGGTCGCCGAGGGCGAGCCGCGTCTCGGCGGTATGGACGGCCACGCTGCGAGTCAGGTGTTCAAGCAGGCGCGGCAACTCGTTGATGCGCTTGCTGCGGCTCAGTGGTCGGTGATCGACGCCATCACCCGGCGTGCGTGGGCACAGGAGGACGCGCGCGCCCGGCTCATCATCGACCGGCTCCACGCCGCCGGACGGGACGAGCAGCACGGTACGGACCTGGCTGAGGCGCTGCGGCAGGCGGTCGACGCGTCGGTCGAGATGCTCGCCGCACAACGGATCACTCCGCACCCGCTTCCGCCGGCGACACCCATTTCGCCGGATCCGACGCAACGGGTCGTTCCGTCCGGTGGTCCGGCACCAGTGGTCGACCCGGGACGGCCGGACGTCAGGCCGGCGATTCCGAAGCCTCGGGAGAACGGCAGCAGCGCGCTCGCCGACCCGGACCCGATGACTGGGGAGGCGGTCGTGCACGACGCGGCGGCCCTGGAAAAAGTTGTCGGAGAGCTCAGGAAAGAGATCTCCGCAGGTCGCCGGGTCATCATCAGCTGGCGTGCCGAAGCGCCGGAGCGGCAGTCGTGAGCGTTCCGCGTGCTGCCGTCCGCCCTGCGGCGGTCCGACGGAAGGTGGAGTCGTGGCTCGCCGAACAGGACGAGGCAGACGCCATCGTGCTACTCGCCCGGCCGCAGTGGAACGACGAACCGGTGCTCACCGTGGCTGGCAGAACCGTGCGCGTCGTGCCCTGCCCGACGCCGCTCGCAGCACGTGCCGCCCTCGCCGACCGGCCGCCGCACGAGAAGCTCGTCCTCCTGACCGACCTCACAGACAACGAGCTGGGAGACGGTTTACTGGCCCATGTCAGCCTTCAGCAGGGGCGGAGCGTGGACCCCTGGGACCTGGTCAGCCAGACGTTCGGGGGACAGGTACGTCCGGACTCCACGCTGGTGCGTACTGGCCGGTGGGTCGCCGATGCGTTGACTGAGCTTGCGCCGGCCGTGGGCTGGCCGCCGCCGACCGGTACGATCCTGACCCGCGACCACGCCCTGAGGCACCTTGCCGGAACGGTGCTCGGACTCGAACCCGATGGGCTGGACGCTGCGGGGCTGCTGCAGTGGAGCACTGACGCTCCGGCACAGATGCGCCTGGGTGACCTGCCGGTCGAATGGATCGACGGAATCGGTACGTTCCTGGTCGACGTCGCCGGTCCGGTCGCGGTACCGGTGCTGGCAGCCGTACGCGCCGGGCACGGGGTCGATGCCATTCCGCTCGGTCTGCTGGCCGGGGTGCTCTGGCCGCGCGACTCCGCGCAGTCCTCGGACGTCGAACTCGCGGTGGCACGGACCCGCCTCGAGCCGCGCTTCGCTGGTACGCGGCTCACCGAGACCCAGGCATGGGCCTACACCGAAGCTGCCGAGGCGTGGATCTACCGCGCCCTCGACGACGAGGCAGTGCGGCACGACGCGCACCGGATCCTGCGTCGAGCCGAGGACATCGCCGAGGAGATCGGTGTCGCCGGCCGGCTTGCCGCCTCGCCCCTGCTCCCGGCCGGCTTCACCCAGCGGATGCGCGCCTTCGGCGCCGCGGTGCGGTTCTCCCTGCCGGTTGCCGGGCCGGCCGTGCCCGCCGGCGACCTGATCGAACGGGCACAGGAGCGGCTGGCCGAGGTGGAAGCCCACCGGTCGGCCGACCGGACGCGGGTGGAGACCGCCCGGATGGCGGTCCGGCTCTTGCGTTGGCTGGCCACCCCCGAGCAGCAGCCGCCCGCCACCATGCTCGATGCGGTTCACCGGCAGATTCGCGAGGACGGCTGGGTCGACCGTGCTCGCCTCGACGTCTTCGACGGTGACGTCGACCAGATGGTCGGCGATGCTTACCGGGTCCTGCACCAGGCAGTCCACGCGCGGCGCTCCCGCCACGACCGCCATTTTGCTGAGCTGTTTCAGGACGCCACCGGCGCGGAACGGGATCCGGGTGCCCTGTTGCGGGTGGAGGACGTGCTGGACCGGGTGATTCAGCCGATCATCGACAATGGACGGCGCGTCCTGTTGCTGGTCCTGGACGGCATGGGAGCGGCAGCCGGAATCGAGATCGCCGAATCACTGGTGCGCAGCGGCGCCTGGACCGAATTGACCCCGCACGGCGGACAGCGTACGGGGGTGCTCGCCGCGCTGCCGACGGTTACCGCCGTCAACCGGTGCAGTCTCTTGAGCGGCATGATCAGTGTTGGTGACCGCAGCGACGAGCTGAAGGGATTCGCGGCCCGCTTTCCGGACGGGGTGCTGCTGCACAAGGCCGACCTGCGGACGCCTGCTGGGCTGGCTGTCGACCGCGAAGTCGCCGCCGCGATCGAGGATCCGGCGGTGCCCGTGGTCGCCGCTGTCATCAATGCCATCGACGACGCCCTCGACCGGAGCGATCCAGGCACCGTCGAGTGGAGCGCCGATACCGTCAAAGGGCTGCGCGACCTGCTCGCGATCGCACAGGACCGGGTCGTGGTGATGGTCTCCGATCACGGGCATGTCGTCGATCGCGGCTCCGAGGCCGTGGTGGGCAAGTCGGAGAGCAGCGAGAACAGATGGCGTCCCGCTACCGGTGATCCGGCCGACGGCGAACTGCTTTTTCGCGGCACCCGCGTGGCCCTCGCCGACGGCGAGCTCATCCTGCCGTGGCAGGAGGAGCTGCGGTACGGTCCGCGGAAGGCCGGCTATCACGGTGGCGCGAGCCCCGCCGAGGCGGTCATTCCGCTGTTGCTCTTCGCCTCTGGCAACGACGAGACCGTGCCCGGATGGTCGGGAGCTCCGGTCGCCAGCCCGGGCTGGTGGCGGGAACCGCTTCGTCAGACCGCACAGGCGGACCAGCCCGCGGCCGCTGCTCCCCGCACCGTGGCAGCCCGCCCGAGCCGCCGCCCGCGCGCAGTTGTACAGGACGAGAGCCTGTTCGACCTGCCCGCGGCATCGATTCCGCCCCCGCTTGCCGGTCCGCCGGCCCCGGTCGATCCGGCATCGGCACTCGTCGAAGCGCTGCTGGCCAGCCCGGTCTACGCTGATCGGCGGGGAATCCGGGCACCCATCCCCGACGAACGCGTGGCCGCGATGATCACCGCCCTGCTGGCGGGCAACGGCCGGGCCACTCTGGAGACGTTGGCCACCCGGGCGGGGGTGCCGGTGCACCGCATTTCCGCCACCTTCACGGCACTCCGGCGGCTCTTGCAGGTCGAGGGCTACCCGGTCCTCAGCCTGGACCCGGACGGGCGGACCGCGAAGCTGGACATTCCGCTGATGATTGAGCAGTTCGTGCTGGCGCCTTCATGACGGCCGACGTGAGCGCCCGGCGCCGACGTGACATCGTCGACGCGTTGCGCAGGGGAGTGGTACCGGCCAACGGCCTGGACGCGCTCGCGGTCGGCCTCGACCGCTTCGTCACCGCGCTCGACGAGGATTTGGATCGCGTGGCCGGCGCGGGCAGCGTGTTCAAGGCCGTCCGAGGCGAGTACGGAGCTGGCAAGACCTTCTTCACCCGGTGGCTCGGCGAGCGGGCGAAGCGGCGCGGGTTCGCCGTGGCCGAGGTGCAAGTCTCCGAACTTGAGACACCGCTGCACCGGATGGAAACCGTCTACCGGCGGCTCGTCGAGCAGTTGTCCACCGAGCAATTCCCGCCGAGCGCGCTGCGGCCCGTCCTGGACAACTGGATCTTCGCCTTGGAGGAGGATGTCCTCGCGGCCGGCCGGGTGACCGAGGAGGATGCCGAAGCGCTCGACCGAGCGGTGGGCGAACTGCTTGAGACCCGCCTGGCGGACATCTCGCGGAGCACGCCCGCGTTCGCCGCGGCGCTGCGTGGCTACCGTACCGCCCTCGCGGATGGTGACGACGTCACCGCCGGTAGCCTCGCTGCATGGCTGGGCGGGCAGCCGCATGTCGCCGCAGCCACCCGGCGTGCCGCTGGGGTCAAGGGGGACCTCGACCACTTCGGCGCGCTCAATTTCTTGCGGGGCCTGCTGACGGTGCTGCGCGACAGCGGCCATCCCGGTCTGCTTCTGGTGCTCGACGAAGTCGAGACCCTGCAGCGGGTTCGCGCGGATGCCCGCGACAAGGCCCTCAACGCCTTACGTCAACTCGTCGACGACATATACGCCGGTCGTTTCCCTGGGTTGTTCCTGGTGATCACAGGCACGCCCGCGTTCTTCGACGGGCCACAGGGTGTCCAGCGGCTTGCCCCACTGGCCCAACGCCTCGCCACCGACTTCGGCCCGGAGATTCGCTGGGACAATCCTCGGGCCACGCAGCTCCGGCTGCCCGGATTCACCGAGGAGTCCCTGATTCAACTGGGCGTGCGGGTGCGGGAGATCTACGGTCGCGAGCAGGTGTCCCGGCGCGTCGACGACGGTTATCTGGGCGAACTCGCTCGTGCGGTGGCAGGGCGGCTGGGTGGCCAGGTCGGGGTGGCACCGCGGGTCTACCTAAAGAAGCTGGTCGCGGAAGTCCTCGACCGGGTCGACCAGTTCCCCGAGTGGGATCCGCGCCAGCACTACGGGCTGACCCTGCGACCCGCCGAGTTGACCGAGGTGGAGCGGAACGCGTTTGCGGCCGACGACGTCGAGCTGTCGTTATGAGGGACAGTGTCCACTTAGACCCGGTACTGCTGCACCACGTGGTCAACAGCCTCGGTTGGCCGGACTTGCGGCCGCTGCAGCGAGACGCCCTGGCACCTGTGACCCGAGGGGACGACGCGCTACTGCTCGCCGCTACGGCGGGCGGCAAGACCGAAGCGGCGATCTTCCCGCTCCTGACACGCATGGCAGGCGAGCGTTGGGACGGCACCTCACTGATCTATCTGTGCCCGTTGAAGGCACTGCTCAACAACCTGCTACCCCGGCTCGAACGGTACGCCGGATGGCTCGGCCGCTCGGTCGCACTCTGGCACGGCGACGTGAGCACAACGGCTCGCCGACGGACGCTGTGGGAACGCCCAGACATCCTGCTGACCACTCCCGAATCAATCGAGTCGATGCTGGTCAGCGCGAACGTGGACCATCGGATGTTCCTCGCCGGCGTACGAGCCGTCGTGGTGGACGAGGTGCACGCCTTCGCCGGCGACGACCGCGGCTGGCACCTGCTGGCGCTGCTGGAGAGGCTGACCCGGCTGGCCGGACACCCGCTGCAGCGGGTCGGGCTCTCGGCCACCGTGGGGAACCCTGACCAGTTGCTCCGGTGGTTGCAGGGTGCCGGCGCAGACAGCCGACCTGGTGTCGTCGTCGCACCCTCACGTCCCACCGAGGCAGCCCTATCCGCGTCTACGCAGCCACCCGGTCAGGTCGAGCTCGACTATGTAGGCTCCCTGGCCAACGCAGCCGTCGTCATCGCCGCGCTGCATCGAGGAGAGAAGCGGCTGGTCTTCTGTGAGTCCCGGCAGACGGTCGAGGAACTGGCACAGTTGCTCCGCGAACGCGGTGTCACCACCTTCCTCTCCCATGCTTCGCTCTCACTCGACGAGCGGCGCCGGGCAGAGCAGGCGTTCGCCGAGGCCAGAGATTGCGTCATCGTTTCCACCAGCACGCTCGAGCTCGGTATTGACGTGGGGGACCTGGATCGAGTGGTCCAGGTCGACTCACCGTCAACTGTCGCGTCCTTTCTGCAGAGGCTCGGCCGCAGCGGCCGCAGACCGGGCAGTTCGCGCAACTGCCTCTTTCTCTGCCGCAGTGCTATGGAGCTGACCAGGGCAGCCGCTCTGCTGTCATTGTGGGGCGAAGGCAGGGTGGAGCCCGTCCTCCCACCGCCCGAGCCTCGTCACATCGTCGCCCAGCAAATGCTCGCGCTCTGTCTGCAGGAGGGCCGCGTCGGCAGCCGCCTCTGGGCGCAGGCATGGAACGGGCTGGCCCCGTTTGACCACACCGCCCAGCCCGTTGTGCGTCACCTGACGGAGGAGGGCTACCTGGACAGCGACGGCGGGCTGATGTTCATCGGCACGCAGGCGGAACGCCGATTCGGCCGAAGACATTTCATGGAGCTGACGGCGGTGTTCACCGGCCCGCCGGAGTTCACCGTCCTGCACGGGCGCCAGGAAATCGGGCGGATTGACCCGAGCCTGCTCACCGAGGAGGTACGGGGCGACCGCCAGTTGCTGCTCGGCGGCCGGAGTTGGCGGGTCACCTACGTCGACTGGCGCAGACGGCGTTGTTTCGTGGAACCCGCGGACGGCGGGGGCCGAGCACGGTGGACCTCGCAGGGGTGGCTCGGGTCGAGCTTTCCGCTGACCCGAGCGATGCGGGAGGTCCTGCTCGGGAACGACCCGCCGGTGCGGTTGACCACTAGGGCGGCGAGCCGGCTCGCGACGATCCGGGAGGAGCGCTCGTCCCTGGTCCACCCGGGAGGTACCTGCGTCGTGCGTTCCCGCGGCGAGCTTCACTGGTGGACCTGGGCGGGTCTGCGGGGCAACGCTACGCTGGCCGCCACGCTCGGCGAGGTGATCGACCCCTCGCAGCGCTTCGACGACTGTGCCATCCGGCTCCGCCGGGATGTGACAAGGGACCAGTGGCGAGCCGTGGTGACCGGAGCCGGTGAACGGTTGTGCCTTCCCGACATCGACCGGCGTGCTGTCGCCGGCCTCAAGTTCGGCGCAGCCCTGCCCGAGCGGCTTGCCGCCGCGACCCTGGCGGCACGCCTCGCCGACCTCGACGCAGCAGCAGCCGTGCTGGCGGAGCCGGTTCGCTTCGCGAATCTTTGATGTTAAGAAGGGCCCCCTCCTCTACCGGAGGCGTTAAGAGGGGGCCCTTCCTTACGTCACTCCGGGACGCGACGGTAGGCGCCGTCGCTGGCCGAGGTCGCCATCGACGCGTACGCGCGCAGCGCCGCCGACACCGGACGCTGCCTGTCGACCGGGGTGTACGGGCGGTCCCGCTTCTCCTCGGCCACCCGCCGCGCCTCCAGCTCGTCGCCGGGCACGTTCAGCTCGATCGACCGGCCCGGGATGTCGATGACGATCTCGTCGCCGTCGCGGACCAGCGCGATCAGCCCGCCCGAGGCCGCCTCCGGGGAGACGTGCCCGATGGACAGGCCGGAGGTGCCGCCGGAGAACCGGCCGTCGGTCAGCAGCGCGCAGGAGCGGCCCAGCCCACGGCCCTTGAGGAACGAGGTGGGGTAGAGCATCTCCTGCATGCCGGGGCCACCCTTCGGGCCCTCGTAGCGGATCACCACCACGTCCCCGGCGACGATCTCCTTGGCGAGGATCGCGGTCACCGCGTCGTCCTGCGACTCGTAGACCTTGGCCGGGCCGCGGAACGTCAGGCACTCCTCGGGCACACCGGCGGTCTTCACCACGCAGCCGGCCGGCGCGAGGTTGCCGTGCAGGATGGCCAGGCCGCCGTCCGCGCTGTACGCGTTCTCCCGGTCCCTGATGCAGCCGCCGGCCGCGTCGGTGTCCAGCGACGACCAGCGGTTGGTGGTGGAGAACGGCTCGGTGGTGCGCACCCCGCCCGGCGCGGCGTGGAACAGCTCGACCGCCTCCGGCCGGGCCGCGCCGCCGCGCACGTCCCAGTCGGCCAGCCACTTGTCGAGGCTGGGGGAGTGCACCGACCGCACGTCGCGGTGCAGCAGCCCGGCGCGGTCCAGCTCACCGAGGATGGCCGGGATGCCGCCGGCGCGGTGCACGTCCTCCATGTGGTAGTTCGGGGAGTTCGGGGCGACCTTGGCCAGGCACGGCACCCGGCGGGAGATCGCGTCGATGTCGGCCACGCCGAAGTCCAGCTCCGCCTCGCGGGCGGCGGCGAGCAGGTGCAGCACCGTGTTCGTGGATCCGCCCATCGCCACGTCGAGGGCGATCGCGTTCTCGAACGCCTCCCGGCCGGCGATCGAGCGCGGCAGCACCGAGGCGTCGTCGTTCTCGTACCACTGCTTGGCGATCTCGACGACGGTGCGCCCGGCCTCGACGAACAGCGACCGCCGCGCGGCGTGGGTGGCGAGCGTCGACCCGTTGCCCGGCAGGGCCAGGCCGATCGCCTCGGTGAGGCAGTTCATCGAATTGGCGGTGAACATGCCGGAGCAGGAGCCGCAGGTCGGGCACGCGGAGCGCTCGATCTCGCCGAGCTGGTCGTCGGTTACCGCCTCGTTCGAGGAGGCGATCATGGCGTCGATCAGGTCGATCTTGGAGTGCACCACGCCCTCGATCGCCACCGTCTTGCCGGCCTCCATCGGGCCGCCGGAGACGAAGACGGTCGGGATGTTGAGCCGCAGCGCGGCCAGCAGCATGCCCGGGGTGATCTTGTCGCAGTTGGAGATGCAGACCAGGGCGTCCGCGCAGTGCGCGTTGACCATGTACTCCACCGCGTCGGCGATCAGCTCCCGGCTGGGCAGCGAGTAGAGCATGCCGCCGTGGCCCATGGCGATGCCGTCGTCCACGGCGATCGTGTTGAACTCCCGGCCGACGCCGCCGGCCTCGGCCACCGCGTCGGCGACCAGGCCACCGAGGTCCTTGAGGTGGACGTGACCGGGTACGAACTGGGTGAAACTGTTCGCGATGGCGACGATCGGCTTGCCGAAGTCGTCGTCGGTCATCCCGGTGGCCCGCCAGAGGGCCCGGGCGCCGGCCATCGTCCGACCATGGGTGGAGGTCCTCGACCGCAGCTCAGGCATGACAACCAGTCTGACACCATCCGCGCGGCGACTCCGCCGCGCGCACCCTGTGTCCCAACAGTTGCACACCCGGTCCCCCACGGGAGGCGCTCATCCGGCAGAGTTGACGCGTGCAGTCGTCCCCGGGGATGGTCACCGTCGCGGTGTTGAGCGGGATCGCCGCGGCCGGTGCCGCCGTGCTGCTCGTCGCGTCGGTGCGGCGTCGCACCGGCCCCCGCCGGCCGGCTCACCTGCTGCTCGCGGTCGCCGCCGGCGCCGCCCTGTTCAGCCTCCTGGTCGGCCTCGGCGGTCTGCTGGCCGCCGGTGACCACTGGGCGCACCGGCAGGGCCAGCGGACCGGATGGGCGGTCCTCGTCGCCGCCGGTACGACGCTCGCCGCGCTCGGCCTCGGCGCCGCCGTCCTGCGGCTGCCCGGCGCGGCCGCGACCCGGGCCGCCACCGCCCGGCTGCTGCTCGACGGCCTGATCATGGGCAGCGCGCTCTGGTTCGTCGGCTGGGTGGCGTTCAGCGAGCCGACCCGGCTGCTCGGCGACGCCACACCCGTCGCCTGCCTGCCGATCGTGCTGGCCACCGTGAGCGCGGCGCTCACCACGGGGCTCACAGTGATCGTCGTGCTGCGGGTCGCGCCGCCGCGCGGATGGCTCACGCTGCTCGCCGCCGGCGCGATAGCGGTGACGGCCGGCGGGCTGGCCGTGTCCGCCGGGCTCTGCCAGGCCGGCCCGGGCATGGTGCTCACCGGCGCGGTGCTGACCGCCGCCGGTCTGCTGGCCACCGCCGTGGCCGGGCGCCGGGCCGACCTGACGCAGCTCGACGTCGACTTCATCCGCCGCGACGGCGAGTACGCCTTCGTACCGATGTTCGCCATGGCCGCCTCCGCGATCTACCACCTGGTGCAGGGCGGCGGGTTCGACGGGTACGCCATCGTGGCCGGCACGGTCGAGGGGTTCGCCCTGGTGACCCGGCAGTACCTCGCCCTCAACGACGTCCGCGGCTACGCCATCCGGCTGGCCGAGCGGGAGGCGCACTTCCGCGAGCTGGCG
Organism: Micromonospora globosa; assembly: GCF_000717585.1. Lineage (NCBI taxonomy): Bacteria > Bacillati > Actinomycetota > Actinomycetes > Micromonosporales > Micromonosporaceae > Micromonospora > Micromonospora globosa. The sequence continues at coordinate 28,477 of NZ_JNZR01000006.1, read as the reverse complement.
CACACCGACCCGCTGACCGGGCTGGCGAACCGGCGCGGGCTGCTGCGTGCCCTGCACCGCAGTGCCGAGGCGGGCGTGCCGTGCGTGCTGCTCGGGCTCGACCTCGACGGCTTCAAGAACGTCAACGACATGCGCGGGCACGACGTCGGCGACGCGGTGCTGATCGAGGTGGGGCGACGGCTGCGGGGCAACCTGCGCCCGGGTGACCTGGCCGCCCGGCTCGGCGGCGACGAGTTCGCGGTGCTGATGCACGGGTCGGCCGACCCCGGCCCGGTCGCGGACCGCCTGCTCGGGGTGCTCGGCCGCCCGTACGAGCAGGGCGACGGGCCGGTCTTCCTGTCGGTGAGCATCGGCGTGGCCGCCGGGCACGGTGAGCAGGACGTCGAGCTGCTGCTGCGCAACGCCGACCTGGCGCTGCGCTACGCCAAGCAGCGGGGCAAGAACCGGATCGAGCGCTACGACGCCACCTACGACCAGTTGCTGAGCCGGCGTACCCGGATGGAGCACGAGCTGCGCGGCGCGATCGAGCGCGACGAGCTGCGGCTGGTCTTCCAGCCGGTGGCCTCGCTGCCGTCGGTGCGGCCGGTCGGCGCGGAGGCGCTGCTGCGCTGGCGGCACCCGGAGCTGGGCAACGTCCGGCCGGACGAGTTCATCCCGCTCGCCGAGGAGTGCGGGATGATCGCCAAGCTCGGCGCGTGGGTGCTGCACCAGGCCTGCTACCAGCTCTCCCGCTGGCTGGCCGACGGGCACGACGTCTGGGTGTCGGTGAACGTGTCGCCGCGCGAGCTGCACGCCCCCGAGTACGTGGTCCAGGTCGCCGACGCGCTGCGCGCGCACCACGTGCCGCCGCAGCGGCTGGTGCTGGAGGTCACCGAGCACGCGGTGGCCACCGACCTGGACGAGCTGATCCGGCGGCTCACCGCGCTGCGGCTGACCGGCGTCCGGATCGCGCTCGACGACTTCGGCGCCGGTTACTCGTCGCTCGGCCAGCTCCGGCGGCTGCCGATCGACATCCTGAAGATCGACCACAGTCTGGTCGCCGAGCACGAGCCGGTCCGGCCGGTCGGGCGGGACGGTCCGGCGTTCGCCCCGATGGTCGACATCGTCATGCGCCTGGGGCACCAGCTCGGGCTGGAGGTGATCGCCGAGGGCGTCACCAACCCGACCGAGCTGGCCGCGGTGGTGGCCGCCGGGTGCCGGTTCGGCCAGGGCGCGCTGTTCGGCTGGGGCGTACCGGCCGAGCACCTGGAGGCGATGCTGGAGGCGGCCACGGCGCCCGGCAACCGGCACACCGCGATGCCGCCGGTGCCGCCGCCCGCGCCGGCGCGCGCCCCGTCGCCGCTGCTGCCCCGGCTGCGCAACAACCCGCCCGCCCCGCGTCCCTCGATGGAGGGATCTTCGCAGGTGGCGCCGGGCGCGGAGGGGGTCGCGGCGACCGACACGCCCACGTCCGTGAACCAAAATGTGGGATCAGTTGACTCATCGCGTGAGATGCGTCAGGCTTAGCCGCATGTCGTCGAACCGGTCGCCGCGAGTACTTACCTGAGCGCACTCTCCCACCGAGAGTGCGCTGGCCCCGTGCATCCTGCACGTGGGCTTTTTTGTTGCCGTCGGACCATCGCCGGGACCTCCCCGTCCCATCCTGAGAAGCGCGTCACCCACTCACTTCCGAAGGCTTGAACCGCCATGACGAGACCCACGCCAGAGACCCTCGCCCACTCCGCCCGCCGTGCCCGCTCCGGCACCGGCGCGGCCGGTGACTCCGACCCCGCCGCCCGCCCCGGCCGTACCGTCCCGGCGGCCGCCACCACCGAGACGCCCGTACGGGAGCCCGCCACCGCGGAGGTCTCGGGCGCCGGTTCGCTCGTGCGGTCGCTGGAGGCGCTCGGCGTCGACGTGGTCTTCGGCATTCCGGGCGGCGCGATCCTGCCCGCCTACGACCCGCTCTACGACTCCACGGTCCGGCACATCCTGGTCCGCCACGAGCAGGGCGCCGGGCACGCGGCCACCGGCTACGCGCAGGCCACCGGCCGGGTCGGCGTCTGCATCGCCACCTCCGGCCCGGGCGCGACGAACCTGGTGACGCCGATCGCGGACGCGTACATGGACTCGGTCCCGATGGTGGCGATCACCGGGCAGGTGGCCCGGCCGTCGATCGGCACCGACGCCTTCCAGGAGGCGGACATCCAGGGCATCACGCTGCCCATCACCAAGCACAACTTCCTGGTGCAGACCGCCGACGAGATCCCCCGCGTGCTGGCCGAGGCGTTCCACCTGGCCGCGACGGGCCGGCCCGGCCCGGTGCTCGTCGACATCCCGAAGGACGTGCTCCAGGCGCCGGCGACGTTCTCCTGGCCGCCCACGCTCGACCTGCCCGGCTACCGGCCCACGCTGCACCCGCACGGCAAGCAGATCCGCGAGGCGGCCCGGCTGATGACCGGCGCCCGCCGTCCGGTCCTCTACGTCGGCGGCGGCGTGCTCAAGGCCGGCGCCACCGAGGGGCTGCGCAAGCTGGCCGAGCAGACCGGCATCCCGGTGGTCACCACGCTGATGGCGCTGGGCGCGTTCCCCGACTCGCACCGCCAGCACCTGGGCATGCCCGGCATGCACGGCACCGTCGCCGCGGTCTACGGCCTGCAGAAGGCCGACCTGATCGTGGCGCTGGGCGCCCGCTTCGACGACCGGGTGACCGGCAAGCTGGACTCGTTCGCGCCGGACGCGACTGTGGTGCACGCCGACATCGACCCGGCCGAGATCGGCAAGAACCGGCACGCCGACGTCCCGATCGTGGGTGACGCGCGGCACGTGATCGACGAGCTGATCGCCGCCGTCACCGCCGAGCAGGCCGCGCACCCGCCGGCCGACCTGACCGACTGGTGGGCCCAGCTCGACGACCTGCGCGAGCGGTACCCGCTCGGCTTCGAGGAGCCGGCCGACGGCACGCTCTCCCCGCAGTACGTGATCAAGCGGCTGGGCGAGATCGCCGGCCCGGACGCGGTCTACGTGGCGGGCGTCGGCCAGCACCAGATGTGGGCCAGCCAGTTCATCTCGTACGAGAAGCCGCACACCTGGCTCAACTCCGGCGGCCTGGGCACCATGGGCTACGCCGTCCCGGCCGCGATGGGCGCGAAGGTCGGCAAGCCGGACACCACCGTGTGGGCGGTCGACGGCGACGGCTGCTTCCAGATGACCAACCAGGAGCTGGCCACCTGCGCGCTGGAGGGCATCCCGATCAAGGTCGCCGTGATCAACAACGGCAACCTCGGCATGGTGCGGCAGTGGCAGACCCTGTTCTACGGGGAGCGCTACTCCAACACCGAGCTGGGCACCCACAAGCACCGCATCCCGGACTTCGTCAAGCTCGCCGAGGCGCTCGGCTGCGTCGGGCTGCGCTGCGAGAACGCCGCCGACGTGGACAAGACCATCGAGGCGGCCATGGCGATCAACGACGCGCCCGTGGTCATCGACTTCGTGGTCGGCAAGGACGCGATGGTCTGGCCGATGGTCGCCGCCGGCACCAGCAACGACGAGATCATGTTCGCCAGGGGTGTGCGCCCCGCGTTCGACGAGGACGAGTTGTAGTCATGACCGAATGCACCGAGCGCAGCGAGGGCCATGAGGGCATGACGAGGAAGGCACAGCAATGACTATGCACACGCTGTCCGTGCTGGTGGAGAACAAGCCGGGTGTCCTCGCCCGCGTCTCCGGGCTGTTCTCCCGGCGCGGGTTCAACATCGACAGCCTCGCCGTGGGCGAGACCGAGAACCCGGACGTCTCGCGCATCACCATCGTGGTCAACGCCGAGTCCTCGCCGCTTGAGCAGGTGACCAAGCAGCTCAACAAGCTGGTCAACGTACTCAAGATCGTGGAGCTGGATCCGCAGGTGTCGGTGGCGCGGGAGCTGCTGCTGGTCAAGGTCCGCGCGGACCGCGCGGCCCGCGCCCAGGTGCTGGAGACGGTCGGCCTGTTCCGCGCCCGGGTGGTCGACGTCGCGCCGGACACGCTGACCATCGAGGCCACCGGCACGCCGGACAAGCTCGACGCGCTGCTGCGCGACCTGGAGCCGTTCGGCATCAAGGAGATGGTCCAGTCCGGCACCGTGGCGATCGGGCGGGGTTCGCGGGCCATCACCGCCGGCCCGGCCCTGCGCGCCGCCTGATCCGTACCCACAAGTTTTTCGACGGGCCGACGGGCACCGCCGTACGAAAGGGAAGTCAATGAGCGTTGAGGTGTTCTACGACGACGACGCCGACCTGGGCCTGATCCAGGGCCGCAAGGTCGCCGTGATCGGGTACGGCAGCCAGGGCCACGCGCACGCGCTGTCGCTGCGCGACTCCGGCGTCGACGTGGTGATCGGCCTGCCCGCCGGCTCGAAGAGCCGGCCGAAGGCCGAGGAGCAGGGCCTGCGGGTGCTCACGCCCGCCGAGGCGGCGGCCGAGGCCGACGTGATCATGATCCTGGCGCCGGACACCGCCCAGCGTGGTCTCTACGCCGACGCCATCGCGCCGAATCTGGCCGCGGGCAAGGCGCTGTTCTTCGGCCACGGCTTCAACATCCGGTACGGCCTGATCAAGCCCCCGGCCGACGTGGACGTGGCGATGGTCGCCCCGAAGGGCCCCGGTCACCTGGTCCGCCGCCAGTACGTCGACGGCAAGGGCGTGCCCTGCCTGGTCGCGGTCGAGCAGGACCCCAGCGGCAACGCGTTCGGCCTGGCCCTGGCGTACGCCAAGGCGATCGGCGGCACCCGGGCCGGCGCGATCCGGACCACGTTCACCGAGGAGACCGAGACCGACCTGTTCGGCGAGCAGGCGGTGCTGTGCGGTGGCGCGGCGGCGCTGGTGCAGACCGGTTTCGAGGTGCTCACCGAGGCCGGCTACGCGCCCGAGGTGGCCTACTTCGAGTGCCTGCACGAGCTGAAGCTGATCGTCGACCTGATGTACGAGGGCGGCATCGCCCGGATGCGTTACAGCATCTCCGACACCGCCGAGTACGGCGACCTGTCCCGTGGCCCGCGCGTCATCGACTCGCGGGTCAAGGACGAGATGCGCAAGATCCTCGGTGAGATCCAGTCCGGCGAGTTCGCCCGCGAGTGGGTGGCCGAGGACGAGGCCGGCCGGCCGAACTTCGCCAAGTGGCGGGCCGAGGGCGCGGCGCACCCGATCGAGGAGACCGGGCAGAAGCTGCGCGCCATGATGAGCTGGGTCGACCGGCCGATCACCGAGACCGCCTGAGCTTCTCCCTCGTGCGGCCCGCGGCCCGACGCTCTCCCCGGCGTCCGGCCGCGGGCCGCCGTTCGTTCACGTGCTGGGACACGGTGAGTAACGCCTCGTCCCGCACCGCCCCCGGGTGAACGGGGGATGACAGGCGTGCGACGGACCTGTGTGAGGGCGCTCACCCCGTAGTCCGCGACCCGGAGAGCGGGCAGGCACCTACCATTCCTTGGTGTGGTGCCCGAGCGCACCCGACGGCCGTGGCACGGATCGGCGCAGGGCGCAGCGCGGCGTCCCGGCGCCCCAGGCCGAACCATTACCGAGCGTCTACGAGGACCGATGAATCCTGTCGTACTGATCGCCGAAGAACTCGCCCCCGCCGCCATCGAGGTGCTCGCGCACGACTTCGACGTGCGCCACGTGGACGGCACCGACCGCCCCGCTCTGCTCTCCGCCCTCTCCGAGGCCGACGCGGTGATCGTACGCAGCGCCACCCAGATCGACGCCGAGGCGATCGCCGCCGCGCCGCGGCTGAAGGTGGTCGCCCGGGCCGGCGTCGGCCTGGACAACGTCGAGGTGCCGGCCGCCACCGCCCGGGGCGTCATGGTCGTCAACGCGCCCACCTCGAACATCGTCTCCGCCGCCGAGCAGGCCGTCGCGCTGCTGCTCGCGGTCGCCCGCAACACCGCCAGCGCCAGTGCCGCGCTCAAGGCGGGGGAGTGGAAGCGGTCCAAGTACACCGGCGTCGAGATCCAGGGCAAGACCGTGGGCGTGGTCGGCCTCGGCCGCATCGGCGTGCTCTTCGCGTCTCGCATCGCCGCGTTCGGCACCCGGCTGATCGCGTACGACCCGTACATCCAGCCCGCCCGCGCCGCGCAGCTCGGCGTCCGCCTGGTCGGGCTGGAGGAGCTGCTGCGGGAGAGCGACTTCATCTCGATCCACCTGCCCAAGACGCCGGAGACGGTCGGTCTGATCGGCGAGAAGGAACTGGCGATCGTCAAGCCGGGCGTCCGGATCGTCAACGCCGCCCGCGGCGGCCTGGTCGACGAGCAGGCGCTCGCCGACGCGATCGCGGAGGGCCGGGTCGCCGGCGCCGGTGTCGACGTGTACGCCAAGGAGCCGTGCACCTCCTCGCCGCTGTTCGCCTTCGACAACGTGGTGGCCACCCCACACCTGGGCGCCTCCACCAACGAGGCGCAGGACAAGGCCGGTCTCGCGGTGGCCAAGAGCGTCAAGCTCGCGCTCCAGGGCGAGTTCGTCCCGGACGCGGTGAACGTGCAGGCCGGCGGCGTGGTCGCCGAGGACGTCCGCCCGCTGCTGCCGCTGGCCGAGCGGCTGGGCCGGGCGTTCACCGCCCTGGCCGGCGGGGTGGCCGCCAGCGTCACCGTCGAGGTGCGCGGCGAGATCGCCGCCCACGACGTGTCGGTGCTCAAGCTCGCCGCGACCAAGGGGCTGTTCAGCTCCGTGGTGGAGGAGCAGGTCACCTACGTCAACGCGCCGCACCTGGCCGCCGAGCGGGGCGTCGAGGTCACGCTGGCCACGCCGGGCGAGACCGTCGACCACCCGAACCTGGTGACCGTGCGCGGGGCGCTGCCGGACGGGCGTACCGTCCGCGTCTCCGGCACCGTGGCGCACACCGGCACCCGCGACGTGTTCAAGCTGACCGAGGTGGACGGTTTCGACGTGGAGATCGGCGCGGAGGGCATCCTGGTCTTCCTGCGCTACGCGGACCGGCCCGGCGTGGTCGGCACCGTCGGCACGCTGCTCGGCGAGGCCGGCGTCAACATCGCGGCCATGCAGGTGGCCCGCCGCGAGGCCGGTGGCGAGACGCTGATGACGCTGACCGTCGACCAGGCGCTCGGCGCCGACCTGCTCACCTCCGCCGCCGACTCGATCGGCGCGGTCGCGGCCAGCGCGGCCGACCTGCGCGACGTGTAGTCCGGACAGGACATATCGGGGCCCGGCCGGATCGGCCGGGCCCTTCGTCGTCCCGGTGGGTCAGGAACGGACGCGGGCCGGTGGCGGGTAGACCGAGCCGTCCTGCGCGTCGAAGAGCATCAGGTCGTGCTCGCCGGCCAGCCGCTCGACGTCCAGCAGGACCTGATCGGGGCAGGCCGGGTTCAGGTTCATCTCGATGTGGTCGGCCGCCGTGTGCAGCGGCGCCTCCCACGGCGTACCGGGCCGGGCCGGGCGGTCCGGATAGCTCGCCGTGATCGCCCGGTAGAAGGCGACGAGTCGCGGGTCGGGGTGCTGCTCGCCGTGGCGGCCCTCGCGGCACTGCTGCACGGCCGCCCGCACCTGCTCCGGTGTCGCCCCGTTCGGCAGGGCCCACACGCTCAGATCGAAACTCACGGCGGACAGCGTGCCATCCCGGGCCCGGCCCGTCACCTCTGCCCCACCGTGCGTTCACCGCTGATTGCCGACATCGTTCACCCGGCGTCCGCTGTGGAGACTCTTGCGTCGAGTTGCGTCGATTCGCTAGCGTACCGATGCGGTTTCCGCTGAGTCGATCCCCGGCCCGTCTTCGGGTGGCGCGGTCGGGCGCCCGGCCCCTCGGCCCGCACCCCTCGATTGCGCGAGCCACGCGCACTCGTCGCTGACCGGCCCTCACGGTCGTTGCCGAGACCGTGGGGGCCGATCGCGCTCCCGGCCGGTGTCGTGCGGGCCGACGGCGACTCAGCGCCGGTGGTGCGCGAACAGCGGGCGGTAGTCCGTGTCGTGACGGAACCAGGCCAGCCCGGCCGGTCCGGCGGCGTACAGGGCGGTGGCGTAGGCGTCGGCGACGGCGAGGTTCGGGCCGAGCACGGTGGCGGCCACGAGCCGGTCGGTCGGCTCGCCGGTGTGCGGGTCGACGACGTGCCCGCGCCGGCCGGTGACGCCCGAGGTGCCGACCGCGCCCGTCGTCATCTCCAGCACGACAGGTGTCCGGCGGGTGTCGGTGGGGTGGTGCACGGCGACGCGCCACGGGCCGCCGTGGGCGGCGTGTCCGCGTACCGTCAGGTCGGCGCCGCTGAGCACGGCGTAGTCGTGGATGCCGGCGGCGCGCAACCGCGCCGCGGCCCGCTCCACCGCCCAGCCGCCGAGCAGGCCGCCCGGGTCGAAGCCGCCCGGCACGGCCCAGGCGTCGAACCAGCCGTCGGTCGCCGCCCGCATCGCGGCGCAGAGGTCGATCAGGTCGGCCAGCGGGGGGTACGAGTCGGGACTGATCTCGTCGCGGCGCAGCCGGGAGACGAGGCTGTCCGGCCGGTTCGGGCCGTAGGTGAGGTCGACGGCGCGCAGCTCGGCGACGGCGTCGCGCAGCGCCTCGCTGACCGCCCGGTGGCCGAACCACCCCGGCGCGTTGAGGAGCATGGTGTAGTCGGCGGTCGAGGTGGTGACGGTGTGGCGGACGCTGATCCGGCCGGACGCGGAGGCGCCGGCCCGCTCGACGCGGTGGTTCGTGGCGCCCAGGTGCAGGTCCGGGCGGGTCGGGCGGAACGCGGACTGGTCGACCCAGCGGGTACGTGGCTGCTCGTCCGCCCAGTGGGCCCGCCGGTGCTCGATCCGCATGACACCTGCCCCCTCGGTGGTCGCCGCTACGTCGCAGCGGTGCCGGATTCCGGGCCCCCGTCGACCCGTGAACTCGACCCTAAGCAGTGGAGATGACCGCACCATGAATGTCGGCTGGGAGCCTCCTGTGATTCGCCGTCCCGGATGATGGAAGATTCGTACCGGGGGCCGGGACGGCGACGTACGGTTGCGCCTAACGACGAGACGAGGAGCGCCAGGTGGCACACATCGCGGTGGTGGCCGGCGACGGCATCGGACCCGAGGTGGTCGCGCAGGCCCGCAAGGTCCTCGACGCGGTGGTGCCCGGGATCGAGGCCACCGAGTACGACCTGGGCGCGGCGCGCTATCACCGCACCGGCGAGGTGCTGCCCGACTCCGTCCTCGACGAGCTGGCCGGTCACGACGCCATCCTGCTGGGCGCGGTGGGCGACCCGACCGTGCCGCCGGGTGTGCTGGAGCGCGGTCTGCTGCTGAAGCTCCGGTTCGCCTTCGACCAGTACGTCAACCTGCGCCCGTCCCGGCTCTGGCCCGGCGTGGCCGGTCCGCTCGCGGCGGTCAAGCCCGGCGAGGTCGACCTCGTGGTGGTCCGCGAGGGCACCGAGGGGCTGTACGCGGGCGCCGGTGGCGCGCTGCACCGGGACACCCCGGCCGAGGTGGCCACCGAGGAGAGCCTGAACACCCGGCACGGCGTCGAGCGGGTGATCCGCGACGCGTTCGCCCGCGCCGGCCGCCGGGAGCGGCGCAAGGTCACGCTCGTGCACAAGACGAACGTGCTCACCCACGCCGGGTCGCTCTGGGCGCGCGCCTTCGCCGCGGTGGCCGCCGAGCACCCGGACGTGACCACGGAATACCAGCACATCGACGCCGCAGCGATGTTCCTGGTGACGAACCCGTCCCGGTACGACGTGGTGGTCACCGACAACCTGTTCGGCGACATCCTCACCGACATCGCCGCCGCCGTGACCGGTGGCATCGGGCTCGCGGCCAGCGGCTGCATCAACCCCGAGGGGCGCTACCCGTCGATGTTCGAGCCGGTGCACGGCTCGGCGCCGGACATCGCCGGCCAGGGCGTCGCCGACCCGGTCGCCGCGGTGCTGTCCGCCGCGCTGCTGCTGGACCAGCTCGGCCACGCCGACGCCGCCGCCCGGGTCACCGCCGCGGTCGGCACCGAGCTGGCCGGGCGTACGCCGGGGACGCCGCTGCGCACCGAGGAGGTCGGCGACCGGCTCGCCGCGTACGCCGTAGCCTGACCGGGCCGACCCTGCTGGCGGCCCGGTACCGGGCCGCCAGACCCGTCACCGGGCCCACCTGACCGTCCGGCGCGTCGCATCCGCCGGGGCGGAGCTATCCGCTGAACGACCGTTCGGGGTAAGTTTCTGGCACCAGTGACGTCGGCGTGCGATCCCGCATGCCGTGAACCCGCAGGGAGGTCAGCGCGATGAGCGGTGGTGACATGCTCGATTTCGAGATCCGTCCGAATCCCGCGCCGGTATCCGCCGCCGACCGGGCCGCCCTGCTGGCGAACCCGGGCTTCGGCCGGGTCTTCACCGATCACATGGTCACCATCCGCTACGCCGAGGGCAAGGGCTGGTACGACGCCCGCCTGGAGGCGCGCGCGCCGATCCCGATGGACCCGGCCGCGGCGGTGCTGCACTACGCGCAGGAGATCTTCGAGGGGCTGAAGGCGTACCGCACCGGTGACGCGGTGACGATGTTCCGTCCCGAGGCCAACGCGGCCCGGTTCGCCGCGTCGGCGCGCCGGCTGGCCATGCCGGAGCTGCCGGAGGAGACGTTCGTGGAGTCGCTGCGCCGGCTGGTCGAGGTCGACCAGGCGTGGATCCCGGAGCACGAGGACGCCAGCCTCTACCTGCGTCCGTTCATGTTCGCCAGCGAGGTCTTCCTCGGTGTGCGCCCGGCCAACGAATACCTCTACTGCGTGATCGCCTCGCCGGCCGGCGCGTACTTCGCCGGTGGCGTGAAGCCGGTGACGGTGTGGGTCTCGCCGGACTACACCCGGGCCGCGCCCGGCGGCACCGGCGCGGCCAAGTGCGGCGGCAACTACGCCGCCTCGCTCGCCGCGCAGGCCGAGGCGATCGAGGCCGGCTGCGACCAGGTGGTGTTCCTGGACGCGGTCGAGCGGCGGTACGTCGACGAGCTGGGCGGCATGAACGTCTTCTTCGTCTACGACGACGGCAGCATCGTCACCCCGCCGCTGGGCGGCACGATCCTGCCGGGCATCACCCGCGACGCGATCCTCAGGCTGGCCGCCGAGGCCGGGCACGAGGTGCGGGAGGCGCCGGTCGCCTTCGACGACTGGCGGGCCGACGCGGCGAGCGGGCGGCTGCGCGAGGTCTTCGCCTGCGGCACCGCCGCCGTGATCACCCCGATCGGCGGCGTGCGCTTCCCCGACGGGGAGTTCCTCATCGGCGGCGGCGAGCCGGGCCGGGCCACGATGGCGCTGCGGCAGAAGCTCGTCGACATCCAGCGCGGGCGTGCCGCCGACCCGTACGGCTGGGTCACCCGGGTCCTCTGACGGCGCTTCGCGGTGATCGAGGGGTTCGCTCCTCGATCACCGCGAGGCCGGGTCAGTCCAGGAGGTGGGTGCGGAGGGACTCCACCTGCGCCCCGGTGACGCCGGCGTGGGTCAGGTAGCCCTCGACGGACCCGTAGCCGGTGCGCAGTTCGGCGAGGAACAGCTCCATCGCCTCGGCCGGCGATTCCAGGAACGGCGGCGGCGGTTCCTCCGCGTCCGGCAGCGTGGCCCGGACCCAGGCGGTGAAGCGCTGCGACGCGGCGGTGCTGAGCGCGTAGTCGGCTACCACGTCCTCGTCGGGCACCCCGAGCACTGCCAGCGTGAGCGCGCAGACGATGCCGGTGCGGTCCTTGCCGGCGACGCAGTGCACCACCACCGGGGCGTTGGCGCTGTCCGCGATCAGCCCGACCGCCTCGGCGAGCCCGGCGGTTCCGGTACGCGCCAGGTCGGCGTACCGGTCGGCCAGGTAGCGGGCCAGGCTGACGCCGGAGGCGTCGAACCGGTTCGCACCCCAGTCGGCGTGCTCGGGGTGGATGTGCCGGTAGGTCAGCCCGTCGTAGTCGGGCACCCGCCCGTCACGTTCCACCTCGGACGGCCGGCGCAGGTCGATGACGGTACGGATGCCGAGCGCGGTGAACGCGCTCCGGTCGGTCTCGTCGATGCGGTGCAGCGAGTCGGAGCGGTAGAGCCGGCCGCGGCGGACCGTGCGCCCGTCCCGAGCGGCGTATCCGCCGACGTCGCGGAAGTTGAACAGGGCGGGGAAGGGGCTCTGCGCGGCGTCCACATCCGACACGGTAACGGCCGGCGGGGCGTTCGTCCGTCCCCGCCGGCCGTCGCCGGGATGTCAGGCGCGCGGCGGCACGTCCGGCGGCAGCGCCGAGTGGTTCTCGCCGTAGTAGCCGCCCAGCCGGTCCCGGTAGCCCGGTTCGGCGTGGCTGGACTCGTCGTACTCCGGGGCGGCCTTGATCTGGTCCTTCTCCCGGTCGACGTGCACGGTCCGGGCGTCGTGGTCGACGTGGTTCACGGTCCCGGCCGGGAGCATCACCTTCTTGCCGAAGATCCACGGCCCGGTGTCCACGACCAGGTAGCTGTCGTCCACCTCGTGGCTCGCCCGGTCGATTTTGCCGATGGCGCCGTCGGTGGCCTCGACCTTGTAGCCGGTCAGGTCGGCGCTCGCCACACCCGCCTCGTCGCGGTAGCGCCACGGGTCGAAGGCGCCCGCCGGGGCGCCCCCGGCGACCGTGCCCCGGCCGTCGTCGAGGATCGGCTCGGTGCCGCCGTGCGTGGCGCGCGGGTCCAGTCCGTCCATGTGCCGCCTCCCGTCCCCAGGGCCGCGGCCGTCGCGGCGCCGTCGTCAGTCGGGAGGGTTACCCACCCTGTCCGGGCACCAACCCGCCGGCGGCCGGCCCGCCGACGCCGAGGGGCCGGCGCCACGGTGGTGACGCCGGCCCCTCGGGTCGTCGGCCCGTGCGGTGCCGGTCGGGCACGTGCGGGCCGGTCGATCAGGCCAGTGCGGCCTCCGCGTCCAGGGTCACCGCGGCGGCGTGTACGACGGCGGCGATCCGCAGCCCCTCGTGCACCTGCTCACGGCTGAACCCGGCCGCGCGCAGCGTCTTCTCGTGCGACTCCAGGCAGACGCCGCAGCCGGTGATCGCCGAGACGGCGAGGCACCACAGCTCGAAGTCGGTCTTCTCCACACCGGGGCGGGCGATGATCTGCATTCGCAGCCGGGCCGGCAGCGACGCGTACTGCTCGTCGCCGATCAGGTGCTTGGCCCGGTAGTAGACGTTGTTCATCGCCATGACCGCCGCCGCGCCCTTGGCCGCCTCGACCGCCCCGGGCGTGAGGTGACCGGCCGCCTCGGCGGCGATCTCCCGCAGCACCACCGGGTTGCGGGCCGCCACCGCGCAGGCCAGGGCGGTGCCCCACGCCTGCTCCGGCTTCAGCGTCGAGGTGGTGATGGTGGAGCCGAGGTTGAGCCGGATGTCCTTGGCGTACTCGGGCAGGCCCGCCTTGATCGCGTCCAGGCCCATGGTCAGGCCCCGGCGCCGGCGAGAAGAGCCTTGGCGTCGAGCGTCGCGCCGCCGGAGTTCCAGTTGCACGGGCACAGCTCGTCGGTCTGAAGGGCGTCGAGCACCCGCAGCACCTCGGAGACGTTGCGGCCGACCGAACCGGCGGTCACCATGACGAACTGGATCTCGTTGTTCGGGTCCACGATGAAGGTGGCCCGCTGCGCGACACCGTCGGCGCCGAGCACGCCGCAGGCGGAGGTCAGCTCACGCTTGATGTCGCTGAGCATCGGGAAGGGCAGCTCGCGCAGGTCCGGGTGGTCCTTGCGCCAGGCGTAGTGGACGAACTCGTTGTCGACGGAGACGCCGAGCACCTGGGCGTCGCGGTCGGCGAACTCGCCGTTGAGGCGACCGAACTCGGCGATCTCGGTGGGGCAGACGAAGGTGAAGTCCTTCGGCCAGAAGAACACGACGCGCCACTGGCCCTCGTGGGACTTGTGGTTGATCGTCTCGAACGCCTTGTCGGCGTCGAGCGACACGCAGGCGGTGAGTTCGTACTCGGGGAAGTGGTCACCGACAGTGAGCACGGGTCCTCCTTGAACGTGGCCGGGCGGGGTGGCCGGGCCAGTAACTGGATCAGTTCAAGATTCTTCCGTAGCCCCGTTTGCGCTCGTGGCGGGCGGTGGCCGGGTGTGAAGACGATCACCGCACGCGCGATCGTCCCGGAATATGGGTTTCGCCTCCCAAAGCCGGGGCCGGGGTGGCAGAGTACGGGTCGTGACCAGCTTCGTCCTGATCATTAGCAGCTAGCGCGCCGGCCCTTCCCCCGCCGAGCGCGCAGACCTCCCGCATCCGCGGGGGGTCTTTTTGTTTGCTCCCCAGGGCACGAGAAGAGGACTCCGATGACGTTCCAGGTGTACGACACGACGCTGCGCGACGGCGCGCAGCGCGAAGGGCTCACGTACTCGGTGGTCGACAAGCTGGCGGTGGCCCGCCTGCTCGACGACCTCGGAGTCGGCTTCATCGAGGGCGGCTGGCCGGGCGCGGTGCCGAAGGACACCGAGTTCTTCCGCCGCGCCCGCACCGAGCTGGAGCTGCGGCACGCGATCCTGGTCGCCTTCGGGGCCACCCGCAAGGCCGGCCTCGCGGTCGAGGACGACCCGCAGGTGCGCGGCCTGCTCGACGCCCGGACCCCGGCCGTGGCCCTGGTCGCCAAGGCGGACCTGCGGCACGTGGAGCGCGCGCTGCGCACCACCGCCGAGGAGAACCTCGCCATGATCCGCGACACCGTGTCGTACCTGGTGGCGCAGGGACGGCGCGTCTTCGTCGACGGGGAGCACTGCTTCGACGGGTTCCGGTTCGACCCGGGCTACACCTCCGCCGTGGCGGAGACCGCGCTGGCCGCCGGCGCCGAGCGGTTCGTGCTCTGCGACACCAACGGCGGCATGCTGCCCTCCCAGGTCACCGCCGTGGTCGAGCAACTGGTGGCGCGGACCGGCATCGCGCCGGAGCGGCTCGGTATGCACGCGCAGAACGACACCGCCTGCGCGGTCGCCAACACCATCGCCGCGGTCGAGGCGGGCGTCCGGCACGTGCAGGGCACCGCCAACGGGTACGGCGAGCGCCCCGGCAACGCCGACATCTTCGCGATCGTCGCCAACCTCCAGCTCAAGCTGGGCATGCCCGTCCTACCGGAGGGCTGCCTGGAACAGATGGTGCGGGTCTCGCACGCCATCTCCGAGATCGCCAACATCGCCCCCGACACCCACCAGGCCTACGTCGGGGCCGCCGCCTTCGCTCACAAGGCGGGGCTGCACGCGAGCGCGATCAAGGTCGACCCGTTGCTCTACAACCACGTGGAACCCGCTGTGGTGGGCAACGACATGCGGATCCTGGTGACCGAGATGGCCGGCCGGGCCAGCATCGAGCTCAAGAGCCGCGAGCTCGGTCTGGACCTGGCCGGCCATCCGGACGCCCTGTCCCGGGTCACCGGGCGGGTCAAGGAGCTGGAGGCCGACGGCTGGTCGTTCGAGGCCGCCGACGCCTCGTTCGAGCTGCTGGTCCGCTCCGAGCTGCCGGATGCCGCGCCGGCCCGGCCGTTCGCGCTGGAGTCGTACCGGGTGATCGTCGAGCACCGCGAGGACGGCGCGGTGGTCTCCGAGGCGACGGTGAAGATCCGGGTACGCGGCGAGCGGGTGATCGCCACCGCCGAGGGCAACGGCCCGGTCAACGCGCTGGACGAGGCGCTGCGGGTCGGCCTGGCCCGGCACTACCCGGAGCTGCGCGAGTTCGAGCTGGCCGACTACAAGGTGCGCATCCTGGAGGGCAGCCACGGCACCGGCGCTGTCACGCGCGTACTCGTGGAGACCGCCGGCGCCGGCCGCGACTGGACCACAGTGGGCGTGCACCCGAACGTGGTCGAGGCGAGCTGGCACGCCCTGGTCGACGCGCTCACCTACGGCCTGGACCGGGCCCGGGTGCCGGGCGGTAGCGCGGCCTGACTCACCCGGCCGGCAGGCGCAGCTCGGCCAGCAGCGCGCGGTGGTCGCTGCCCGGCACCGGGTAGGTGCGGGCGGCGCGCACCGCGATGCGCCTGTCGACGAGGACGTGGTCGATGGTGACCGGCGGGATCGGGTCGCCGTCGTACGGGCCCCAGGTGCCGCCGAACCCCGCCCCGGCCGCGTCCGCCGCGTCGGTGTAGCCGGTGGCGATCAGGTCCCGCAGCGCCGCGTGGTCGAGCGTGGCGTTGAAGTCGCCGGCCAGCACGCTCAGCCCGCCGTCCGGGGTGGCAGGCGGCTGGGCGCGCTGGTCGGTCCACCAGTCCGGCACCACGTGCGGGGCGTACGGCGCGGCCGGGTGCGCCGACTCCACCCGCAGCGGTGGCGCCCCCGGGACGGTCACCGTGGCGTACGCCTGGGTGAAGAAGAAGCCCTTGTTGCGCCGGTGACCGGTGTCGCGCAGCGGGTGCCGGGCGTACACGCCGGAGCCGGTCGAGCCGACCTCGGGGGTCAGCGACCGGTGCGGCAACAGTGCGGCCAGGCCGAGCCGGTCCAACTCGGCAGCCAGCGGCGGGGTGAGCTCCTGCACCGTGAGCACGTCGACCCGCCGAGTCCGGACCAGGTCCACGAGCGCCGCGGGGTCGGCCGAGCCGAGGCGCAGGTTGGCGGTGAGCAGCCGCAGCGTCGGCCCGTCGGCGGCGGGCCGGTCGCCGGGGACCGCACGGGGCGCCACCGCGCCGATCAGCGCCAGCGCGGCCAGGACCGCGACCACCGCCGGGGTGCGGCGCCGCAGGGCGAGTGCCGCCACCGCCACGACCGGGGCCACGGCGGCGGCGTACGGCGTGAACGCGACCGCCTGCACCAGCGGACCGCGTTCCAGCCCGGTCAGGCGTACCAGCGCCCACGCGGCGACCGGTGCGACGGCGAGCCAGCATGCGGCGGTGGCCGGGCGGCCGCCCCGGGTGCCGGCCCGGGCTGGTCGCGGCATGGTGATCACGACGGTGAGGCTACCCGGAGCCGGGTCGGCGCGATGCCCTCCGAAACAATTTCGTGAATTGTTCCTCGCAATTTCCGGGCATCTTTGACGATCGGCCGGACACGCAATAACGCTATTGACCGCCCACATTTTCCGGTGCTAGGTTCCACCTGGTTGAGACGTCGCGACTCTCTGTAGTAAGGCCAGCTCACGAGCGGTGCGCTCCCGAGCGGATACCCGATGATCCGCAATTTGACGCGCGCAGTCGCCGTATCACCACGGTCTACAAAGGGAGAACTCATGGCCACATTCTTCAAGCGGAAGGCGACGGTGGTGGCGCTTGCCGCGCTGTCGCTCAGCCTGGCCGGTGGCGGGATCGCCGCTGCCGCCCAGCCGGAGGCGAAGCCGCAGCCCGGCCCGCGGCACTCCACGGCGCAGCCGCCGGTGACCGCCGTCGAGCGGCAGGCCGCCCGGACCGCGATGCGGGCCACCCTGGCCCCGCCGGCCGCCGGCCAGGTCGCCTGGGCCGTCGTGGCGGCCAACGGCACGCTGTTGCAGCACTCCGGCAACGTGGTGTCCTCGTTCCGGTTCACCCCGGGCATCGGGGTGTCGCCGGGGCAGTACCAGGTGCTGCTGGACTACAACGTGTCCGCCAAGGCGTACGTGGCGACCATCGGCACGAACGACACGGCGAACGTGCCGCCGGCGGGTGAGGTGTCGGTCGCGCCCCGCACGCTCACCCCGAACGCCGTCTTCGTGCAGACGCGCAGCTCCTCCGGCAGCGCCTCGGACCGGCCGTTCCACCTGGTCATCGCCAACTGATCCGTCCGGCCCCGCATCGGCCCCCGCTCCGGCGGGGGCCGGTGTCGTGTTCCGTGCCCCTCCGGCCGGTGCCGCGCCGCTTCGTGTCGTTCCCGCCCGGCTGGGGAGAAGCTGCCGGTCCGGCCCGCCGACCACCGCCCAGGGGCCGATAATCCGACGTTTGTCGCCGGTCCGGCCCGGGAAGCAAGCACCGTGACGGACATCTCGGACACCCCGGCCAGCGTGCTCAGCCCGGTCGACGCCGACGCGAGCGGCGTCGAGCTGGAACAGACCCTCGTCGAGGTCAAACGCGTGATCGTCGGGCAGGATCGGCTCGTCGACCGCCTGCTCACCGCCCTGATCGCCGACGGGCACTGCCTGCTGGAGGGCGTACCGGGGGTGGCCAAGACGCTGGCGGCGCAGACACTCGCCACAGTGGTCGGTGGCACGTTCTCCCGGATCCAGTTCACCCCCGACCTGGTCCCCTCCGACATCGTCGGCACGCGCATCTACCGCGCCTCCACCGAACAGTTCGACGTGGAGCTGGGGCCGATCATGGCGAACCTGGTGCTCGCCGACGAGATCAACCGGGCCCCGGCCAAGGTGCAGTCGGCGCTGCTCGAGGCGATGGCCGAGCGGCAGGTCTCCATCGCCGGCCGGAGCTGGCCGGTGCCGGACCCGTTCCTGGTCCTGGCCACCCAGAACCCGATCGAGTCCGAGGGTGTCTACCAGCTCCCGGAGGCGCAGCGCGACCGCTTCCTGATGAAGGTGGTGGTCGACTACCCGAGCGACGCCGACGAGCTGGCCATCCTCTACCGGATGAGCACCGACCGGCCCACCGCGCGTACCGTGCTCGACCCGGTCCGGCTGCGCGAACTCCAGCGCCGCGCCACCGACGTCTTCGTCCACCACGCGCTCGCCGAGTACGTGGTCCGCCTCATCCTCGCCACCCGCGACCCGGAGCGCTTCGGCCTGCCCGACGTCGCGCCCCTGCTGGCGTACGGGGCCAGCCCCCGGGCCACGCTCGGCCTGGTGGCCGCCGCCCGCGCCCAGGCGCTCATCCACGGCCGGGACTACGTGCTCCCCGAGGACATCCGGGAACTCGCGGTGGACGTGCTGGCGCACCGGCTCGTGCTCTCCTTCGACGCGATCGCCGACGGGATCTCCGGCGAGGACGTGGTGCGCCGCGTGATCGAGGCGGTGCCGCCGCCCCGGCTGGTGAACGGGCCCACCGAGACGGTGAACGACCTGGCGGCGGCATGACCGGCGAGGCCGGACCCGGGCTCGCCGATCTCGCCCCGGACCAGCGGCTGCGCCGGCTGGAGCTGACGGTGACCCGGCGGCTCGACGGGCTGCTGCACGGCCGGTACCGCGGCCTGCTCCCCGGACCGGGCAGCGAGGCGGCAGGCAGCCGCGAGTACCGTCCCGGCGAGGACGAGGTACGCCGGATGGACTGGGCGGTCACCGCCCGGACCACCGTCCCGCACGTCCGGGAGGTCGACGCGGACCGGGAACTGACCACCTGGCTGCTCGTCGACGCCACCCCCAGCATGGAGTACGGGACGTCCACGCTGGACAAACGGGAACTGGCGGTGGCCGCAGTGGCGGCGATCGGCTTCCTCACCGCGGGAGTCGGCAACCGGCTCGGCGCCCAGGTGCTCAGCCCGCGCGGGTTGCGCCGGTTCCCGGCCCGCAGCGGGCGTACCCATCTGCTCGGGCTGCTCCGCGCGCTGCTCGGCGCCCCGCGTACCGGCGACCTGCCGGACTCCGGCGGCGCGGGCGCGGCCGGCGCGGGCCGGACGGACGCGGCACCGGGCCTGGCCGACGGGCTGGACGGCCTCCAGCGCGTCGCCACCCGGCGCGGGCTCGTGGTGATCGTCTCCGACTTCCTCGACGAGCTGCCCGACGACCCGGACGCGGCGCCGCCGCCGTGGGCCGCCGCGCTGCGCCGCCTCGCGGTACGTCACCAGGTGCTCGCCGTCGAGGTGACCGACCCGCGCGAGCTGGAACTGCCGGACGTCGGCCTGGTCACGCTCGTCGACCCGGAGAGCGGCCGGCACCGCGAGGTGTGGACCGGTGACCCGGGCCTGCGCGAGCGGTACGCGCGTGCCGCCGCCGAGCAGCGCGACCAGGTACGCCGCACGCTGCGCCGGGCCGGCGCGACCCACCTGGCGCTGCGCACCGACCGGGACTGGTGCGCGGACGTCGTCCGGTACGTGCACGAGCAGCGCCGGCTGGCCACCGTGCCGGCCGCGGCCCGCGGAGGTGTCGCATGACCTGGCAGTCACCCGCCCGCCTCTGGCTGCTGCTCGCCGTCGTCGCGCTGGTCGCCGGCTACCTGGTGCTGCAACGGCGGCAGAGCCGGTACGCGGTGCGCTTCACCAACCTGCGCCTGCTCGACCGGGTCGCCCCGCGCCGCCCGGCCTGGCGGCGGCACGTCCCGGCGGGCCTGTTCCTCGCCATGCTGGCGCTGCTCGTGGTCGGGTTCGCCCGGCCCGAGGCTGAGGTGCGGGTGCCCCGGGAGCGGGCCACGGTGATGGTCGCGGTAGACGTCTCCACCTCGATGCTCGCCGGTGACGTGGACCCGGACCGGCTGACAGCGGCCAAGGACGCGGGCCGGCGGTTCGTCGACGGGCTGCCGGACGAGTTCAACGTCGGCCTCGTCGCGTTCGCCGGCAGCGCGGCGGTGCTGGTGCCGCCGAGCACCGACCGGGAGGCGCTGCACGACGGGATCGGGCGGCTGGCCGAGGGCATCACCGGCGTGCAGGGCACCGCCATCGGCGAGGCGATCAGCACCTCGCTCGGCGCGGTCAAGAGCCTGGACGCCACCGCCGCCAAGGATCCGCCGCCGGCCCGGATCATCATCCTCTCCGACGGCGCGAACACCTCCGGCATGGACCCGATGGAGGCCGCCGACCAGGCGGTCGCCGCGAAGGTGCCGGTGCACACCATCTCCTTCGGCACGCCCGGCGGCTCGGTCGACAGGGGTGGCCGGGCGATCCAGGTGCCGGTGGACGGCCAGACGCTGCGGGCGGTCGCCGAGCAGACCGGCGGGGGCTTCCACGAGGCGTCCACCACCGCCGAGCTGAAGGACGTCTACGAGGACATCGGCACCTCGGTCGGCTACCGCACCGAGCGGCAGGACATCTCGGCCCGCTTCATCGGCCTCGGGCTGGTCCTGGCGATGGGCGCCGCGGCCGGCTCGCTGCGGTGGTTCTCCCGGCTGCCCTGACCCGCACACCACTACCGCACGACATGTGAGGAGCCAGGCATGGCAGTGCAGACCGGACTCGGCGAGCCACGCGGACCGTGGTTCGTCTCGCCGGAGCTGGACCCGGACGGGCGCGGCTACCGGGACGTACCCGGGGGCGGGCCGGAGGCCGGGCGGCGTAGCCTGCGGCACCGGCTGCTGAGCGTGGCGGCGGTGGTGGCGCTCTCCACCGTCTCCGGCGCGGCGGCCGGCACCTGGGCAGCCGACCGGGGCGCGCCGGGACCGGCAGCGGCGTCCGCCGCGCCGGTGCCGGCGGAGCTGATCACCGCCGCCGGCAAGACGGTGCCCGGGGTGGTGTCGGTGATGGTCGGGGGCCGCTCCGGCGCGTCCGCGTCCGGCTCCGGGTTCGCCATCGACAACGAGCAGCACATCGTCACCAACGACCACATCCTGGCCCGGGGCGGTTCCGGCGCGGTGACTGTGGAGACGTCGGACGGGCGGCGCTTCCCGGCCGAGGTGGTGGGCCGGGAACCGGCCAGCGACCTGGCCGTGCTGAAGGTGCCCGCGTCGGCCGGGTTGCCGCCGTTGCCGCTGGCAAAGGCGAACTCGACGAGAGTGGGGGAGCCGGTGCTCGCGGTCGGGTCGCCGCTCGGGCTCGCCGGGACGGTCACCGCCGGCATCGTCAGCGCGCTCAACCGGCAGGTACGCATCGGCAACGGCCGGCACACGGCGGTGCAGACCGACGCCTCGATCAACCCGGGCAACTCCGGTGGCCCGCTGGTGAACGCGCGCGGTGAGGTGGTCGGCGTGAACACGGCGATCGCCACCATCGACGGCAACGGCTCCATCGGTATCGGCTTCGCCATCCCGATCGACCAGGTCCAGCAGACCGCCGACACCATCATCGGCCGGGGCGGCTGAGTCGTCTGCGCGGCCACCCGCGCGGGCCCGGCCTGGCGCCCGCGCGGGGTTGCCCTGCCGCCCCTCCCGGCGCTGACCTGCACAAGCGTCGCAAGATCGGTGCGAAGTGTCGGATATCCGGCGTGGGATCATTGGGCCATAGAAATATTACGCTGAGTATGAATACTGGCGGAGGTGGAGCAAGCTGTCATTGCGGCCCTCCTCGTGGTGGGCCTGATCATCGGTGCCGGTGTCGGCGCCTCCTACGCGCGTGCGAAACGCGGCTGGACGGACTACCAGACGATCCGGACCAGCGTCCCCGGCGCCCGGCGCAACGCCTGGCTCGCGATCCGGGGCGTGGTCGTCAAGCTCGCGGTGATCGCCCTGCTGCTCGTCGGCGCGGCCGCGTACGCGGCGTCCGGCGGCGGCGAGGAACGGGCCGGTCCCACGCCGAGCGCCACCCCCACCCCGAGCCACCGCGCCGGGCGCTAGCCTCGGGGAGTGGACGACGGACTGCGGGTCACCGATCGGCTCGTGGTGCCCGCCGCCGAGCTGCGGGAGCGGTTCTCCCGCTCGTCCGGCCCGGGCGGGCAGGGCGTGAACACCACCGACTCCCGGGTGGAGCTGAGCTTCGACCTGGGCGGCTCGCCGAGCGTGCCGGAGACGCTGCGGGAACGCGCGCTGGCCCGGCTCGCGGGCCGTCTGGTCGGCGGCGTGCTCACCGTCACCGCCAGCGAGCACCGCGCCCAGCTGGCCAACCGGGAGGCGGCCCGCGAGCGGATGGCCGCGCTGCTGCGCGAGGCCGTCGCCCCGCCGCCGAAGGCGCGCCGCCCGACCCGCCCCTCCCGTGGCGCGAAGGAGCGCCGTCTGGCCGAGAAGAAGCGCCAGTCCCAGCGTAAACGCGACCGCCGGGTGGACGGCGACTGACCGAAAATCCGTTGAGCCGCCACACGCCACGCCCGGAGAATTCCGCCATGTGATCGACTTCTCCGTCAAGCCCACGCTCACCGGCGAGCTCGTGGTGCTGCGCCCGTTCCACGACGACGACCTGCCGGCGCTCGCCGAGATCCTGGCCGACCCGGAGGTGGCCCGGCTGACCGGCAGCCCGGCCGGCGAGACGTTCGAGCCGTCCCGGCTGCGCGCCTGGTACGGCACCCGCAACAGCCAGGACGACCGGCTCGACCTCGCGGTGGTGGACCGGGCCAGCGGCACCTGCGTCGGCGAGGTGGTCCTCAACGAGTGGGACCGGACCAACGCGAGCTGCAACTTCCGCACCCTGATCGGCCCCGGCGGCCGCGACCGCGGCCTCGGCACCGAGGCGGTCCGGCTCATCGTCGGGTACGGCTTCGAGCGGCTCGGCCTGCACCGCATCGGCCTGGAGGTGTTCGCGTTCAACCCGCGTGCCCGGCGCGCCTACGAGAAGGTGGGCTTCGTCGCCGAGGGGACGCTGCGGCAGGTGCTGCGCGACGGCGACGACTGGGTGGACGCCACAGTCATGTCGATCCTCGCCCCGGAGTGGAACCGGCACCGGGGGCACCCGGAGGGTTGAGCCGAAGGCGTCGAAGCGCTTCAATGCGTACGGGAGCTTCAGGGCCGTCACCGACCACCACGTCACAGTGACAGGAGTCCCTTCCGCATGTCCCGAAACCCGCTGCGCGCCGCGCTGACCGCGCTCGCCGCGCTGCTACCGGTCCTCGCCCTCGGCCTCACCCTCACCGCCACCACGCCCCCGGCCGCCGCGGCGGCCACCCCGGTCCGCGTCATGCCGCTCGGCGACTCCATCACCGGGTCGCCCGGCTGCTGGCGGGCGCTGCTCTGGAACCGCCTCCAGTCCACCGGCCACACCGACGTCGACTTCGTCGGCACGCTCGGGCCGCAGGGCTGCGGTGTGCCGTACGACGGCGACAACGAGGGCCACGGCGGCTACCTCGCGACGAACGTGGCGAACCAGAACCTGCTGCCCGGTTGGCTGGCCGCCACCCGCCCGGACGTCGTGCTCATGCACTTCGGCACCAACGACGTGTGGAGCAACATCGCACCCGCCACCATCCTGGCCGCGTACTCGAAGCTGGTGGACCAGATGCGGACCGCCAACCCGGCCACGACCGTGCTGGTCGCGAAGATCATCCCGATGAACCCGGCGAGCTGTCCCGAGTGCGGCCAGCGGACGGTGGCGCTCAACGCGCTCGTCGACGGCTGGGCGGCCGGGAAGACCACCGCCGCGTCGCCGATCGTGGTGGTCGACCAGTGGACCGGGTTCAGCACCGCCACCGACACGTACGACGGCGTGCACCCGAACGCCGCCGGGGACCAGAAGATGTCCGACCGGTGGTACCCGGCGCTGGTCGCCGCGCTGGACCGGACCACGCCCGGCCCGACCGCGACCCCGACCGGCAGCCCGTCGCCGTCGCCCACGACCAGCCCGTCACCGACGACCAGTCCGTCGCCCACGGCCAGCCCGACGCCCACGGCCGGCGGCTGCACCGCCACCTGGCGGATCGCCGGTCAGTGGCCGGGCGGCTTCCAGGGGGAGGTGACCGTCCGCAACGGCGGCGCCGCGCCGATCGCCGGCTGGACCGTGCGCTTCCCGCTCACCGCGGGCCAGCGGATCACCCAGGCGTGGAGCGCGGACGTGTCGCAGAGCGGAACCACCGTGACCGCCCGGAACGCGAGCTGGAACGGCGCCCTGGCCCCGGCCGCCCAGACCACGTTCGGGTTCCTCGCCGACGGTGCGGTCCCCAACCCGGTGCCGGTCCTGACCTGCGCCGCGAACTGATCCCCGCGCCGGCCGGCCCCGCGCTCAGCGGCGGTCGGCCGGCACGGCCCGGTCCAGCGCGGCCAGCAGCCGGGCCCGCAACCCGGCGGCGCGCTCGGCGAACCCGCGCTGGGCGGCGGCGTACTCGGCCCGGCCTTCCGGCGTCTCCACCCGCACCGGCGGGTAGCCCAGGTCGGCCAGGTCGTACGGGCTGGCCCGCATGTCCAGCGCCCGGATCTCCCGGGCCAGCGCGAAACAGTCCGCCACCAGCTCCGACGGCACCAGCGGCGACAGCTTGTACGCCCACTTGTAGAGATCCATGTTGGCGTGCAGGCAGCCCGGCTGCTCCAGCGCGTGCTGACCCTCCCGGGTCGGCTGGAGCACGTTCAGCGGCCGGGCCGGCGCGGTGAAGAACCGGAACGCGTCGAAGTGGCTGCACCGCACGCCGCGTTCCTCGACCACCGCCGCCGTCGCCGCTGGGCTCAGCCGCAACGGCCAGGCGTTGTGCCGTACCTGCTCCTGCGTCTGCCGGTAGACCATCGCCCACTCGTGCATGCCGAAACAGCCGAACTGCGCCGGGCGCCCGGCGGTCGCCGCGAGCAGCGTACGGATCCAGGCGATCGACTCGGCGCGCCGCGCGTGTACCCGATCGGTGTCGAGAGTGAGCCCGGCGGAGGCCGCCGTGTAGTCCGGGCCGAAACCGGCCGGGTCGGCGTCGCGCAGCACCACGCCCGCACCCGGGTGCCAGCGGCGCAACTGCGCCGGGCGGTGCGAGTAGTACGTGAACAGGAAGTCCTCGACCGGGTGCTTCACCCCGGTGCGGCGGCGTTCCAGGTGCGGCGTCAGCCAGGCGTCCACCCGCGCCTCGTGGGCGTGCCGGCGCGCCTGCCAGTCGGCCAGGTCGAGCGCGGGGGCGAGGGCGGCGGTCACACACCCCAGGGTACGACCGCCGCCCGTGCCCGGATCACGCCACGTCCACCCGCACGCCCGCCGAGAAGACGCCGCTGCGCAGCTCCAGCCGTTTCGGCGGCTCGTCGCCGCGCATGGTGAACACCAGCGGCAGCAGCACCCGCCGCCCGGCGGCCACCGGCTGGGAGAAGACGTCCCGGCCGAGGTTCGCCACCCGGGTCGCGTCCTCGTCGGCTGCCACCCAGTTGCCGCTGGGCAGGTACGCCCGCTGCAACTGCCCGTGCCAGGTCTGGTCCTCGGTCGTGAGGTTGCGCACCCCGACCGTGGCCAGGCACGGCCGGCCGCCGCCGGGCGCCGGTGGCAGGACGTCGGCGCCGCAGCTCAGCCGGTAGACGGTGAACTCGAACGCGGTCTCGCGCAGCGGCTGGCCCAGCGCGCCGGTAACGCTGCTGCCCACCCACGCGCCGCTCGTCGGCTGCTTCGTGGTGTCCATCGCGGCCACCCGCTGCGTGGCCGACCAGGCCGCCGCGCCCACCACACCGGCCAGCACGGCCGCCGCCACGCCGACCACGAGCCAGACCGGCGGCCTTCGGCGGCGGCTCGCGGGCGACGGCACGGCCGTACGCGGGTAGACCGTGCCGCGCTCGGCCGGCCCACCGGTCGCGCCTGGGCCCGGTCCGCCCTGGCCCGGTCCGGCTCCGCCGGGCACACCGCTTCCGGGGGCGCCGGTGTGCATGGTGCCGCCCGCGGGCGTACCGGTGGGCGTCGCGCCGCCTCCGGGGGCGCCCGTCCCGCCGCGGGCCATGCCGCCCGGTGCGGCGCTTCCCGCCGCGGTGCGCCGGCGGCGGCGCCACACCGCCCACCACACCACACCGGCGGTGACCACCAGCAGCGCCGTGAACGCGGCGAGCAGCACCGGCGGTCGCCGCCAGGCCGGGGCGGCGGTGACCTGCGCCGCCGGGGCCGTCGCGGCGCCCACCCAGGTCGCCGTGGCGCAGTCGAACGGGCGCGTGCCGTCCGAGCCGTAGACGCAGGTGGGTGCCGTCACCGAGCGGCCCGGACCGGGGACCGACAGCGCGGTGTGCAGCGTGGTGGTGCTCTTCGCCGGCAGCCGCAGCCGCCAGGTCACCTCACCGGCGCTCATCCCGGCGGGGCGGCTGGTCCGCCCACCGCCGGTCACCGTGGTGGCCCGCGACCCGTTCGGCAGTTCCTGCCGGACCATCGTGTCGACGGGTGCCGTGCCGGCGTTGCGGACCTCGATCCGGTAACCCGGCGCCGGGGTGCCCGCCGCGCCCACCGCCACGCTGACCGGGGGCATCGACGGGCGGACCGGTGCCGGGCCGGTGGTCGGCACCGCCGGGGGCACCGCCGGCACGCCGGTCGGGATCGGGGTGGCCGCGGCACCGGGGATGACAGCCGGTGGTGGGGCCGGATGGGCGGGGGCGGCGGCCGCGCGGGGCGTCGCCGGGGACAGCGCCGGTACGGCGGCGATGACGCCGAGGCAGTTCACGAACACTGCCAGGGCCCTGTGGTGTCGTCTCGATGCAGGCATACCAACGAACCTCCGGACCCGAAGCTATGGTCCGGGGCCCGCCGGGCGGGTACGAAGCCGCCATTCCCGCCCTGTCCGGCGCGATCGCGCGTACCCTGTCCGGCTCCTGGCGGTCCGGTGCCGCCGGCGGCCCGCGAGGGTGTGGTGCGCGACCGCCGGGGCGTGCCGCCTGCCGGTGTCCGCCGGGCGGCCCGCGGGCGGGGATAGATTGGCCGGGTGCGTATCGCTCGTTTCGCTCATGCCAAGGGAATGTCGTTCGGGGTCGTCGAGGGCGAGCCGGAGGCCGGGCCACAGGGCCTGACCATCGCCGAGATCGAGGGCCACCCGTTCGGGCAGATCCAGTTCTCCGGCGCCCGCTGGGCGCTCTCCGACGTCCGGCTGCTGTCGCCGATCCTGCCCAGCAAGGTGGTCTGTGTCGGCCGTAACTACGCCGAACACGCCGCCGAGCACGGCAGCGAGGTGCCGAAGGAGCCGCTGCTCTTCCTCAAGCCGTCCACCTCGGTGATCGGCCCGCGCGACGCCATCCGGCTGCCGATCTTCTCCAAGCAGGTCGAGCACGAGGCGGAACTCGCCGTGGTGATCGGCGCCCCGGGCGCCCGCCGGGCCGACCGGGCCGCCGCCGAGCGGGCCATCTTCGGCTACACCTGCGCCAACGACGTGACCGCGCGGGACCTCCAGCGCTCCGACGGGCAGTGGACCCGCGCCAAGGGCTTCGACTCGTTCTGCCCGATCGGGCCGTGGATCACCACCGGGCTCGACGTCAGCGACCTGGAGATCCGGTGTGAGGTGGGCCGCAACCCGGAGGAGATGGAGGTGCGCCAGCTCGGCCGGACCAAGGACATGGTCTTCGACGTGCCGGGCCTGGTGTCGTACATCTCGCACGTGATGACGCTGCTGCCCGGCGACGTGGTGCTGACCGGCACGCCGGCGGGGGTTAGCCCGCTCACCGAGGGGGATACGGTCACCGTGCGGATCCAGGGGATCGGGGAGCTGAGCAACCCGGTGGTCCCCGTCGCCTGATTCGCTCCGATGCCTCGTTTCCGCTGGTCAGGTGGGTTTCGAGGGGTTGGATTTGGCCTGTCGGCACCGGGAGGGTAAAGTTCATTCCCGGCGCCGCAAGGGGCCAATGGGGTATGGGGTAATTGGCAGCCCGACTGATTCTGGTTCAGTTAGTCTAGGTTCGAGTCCTGGTACCCCAGCGCAACCGAGGGTTCGCGAGAACTCTCGGACGCTGGATTCCGGCAGCTCACGCTGACGGAGTGCAATGAAGGTTCTGGCCCCGTCGTCTAGCGGCCCAGGACGCCGCCCTCTCAAGGCGGTAGCGCCGGTTCGAATCCGGTCGGGGCTACAGCACCGACAGCCCGTCCCGTTTCCGGGGCGGGCTTTCTGCTGTCCGGCCACGTGCGCAGGGGGTGACCCCCGGCGGTGGTGCCGGACGGGATGCCGCTAGACTACTGCCACACCGCCCGGCAGGGTGGTGAAGCAGGAAAAGTGCCTGGCCCCGTCGTCTAGCGGCCCAGGACGCCGCCCTCTCAAGGCGGTAGCGCCGGTTCGAATCCGGTCGGGGCTACATC